>NZ_RCOC01000090.1:0-811 GCF_004307515.1 Pseudomonas sp. Sample_14
TTTCGCCGGCCCCCCGGTTTGATCGTCGATGATCGACACGGTGGCCGTACGCCCGGCAATCATGCGGAAATCTTCCGGCACCTCATCGAAAGCGATTCGCACCGGAATCCGCTGGGCCAACCGCACCCAACTGAACGCCGGGTTGACGTTGGGCAGCAGGTTGCTGCCGCTGCTGCGGTCACGGTCTTCGATGCCGGCGACGATGCTTTCGACATGTCCGCGCAGGCGCGCACGGTCGCCGATCACGCGAATATCGACACTCTGGCCGACATGAATGCCGTCCAGTTTGGTTTCTTCGAAATAGCCGTCGATGTGGAAGGAATTACTGTCGACCACCGACAACACCGGGCGCCCGGCGCTGACGAACTCCTGAGAGCGCGGCGCCCGGTCGTTGACGTAGCCATCCACCGGGCTGCGGATCACCGAGCGGTCGAGGTTGAGCTGGGCGCTGTCCACCGTTACTTGCGCTTCCATCAATGCCACTTCGGCGCGCGCCACCCGGGACTGGCTTTCTTCCAGTTGCTCGGCCGGGACCAGATTGCCCAAGCCACGGTTACGCTTGGCCTCGCGCTGGGCCTGGGCCAAGGTTTCCTGACGGTCGGCGACCGCCGCTTTGGCTTGGCGCAGGGCCAGCTTGAAGCGGTCCTGATCGATGCTGAACAGCACTTGGCCGCGTTTCACCCACTGGTTGTCGCGCACGTCCACTTGCTGAATCAGCCCGGACACGTCCGGGGCGATCTGCACGATGTCGGCGCGAATGTGCCCGTCGCGGGTCCACGGCGCGAACATGTAATACATCACCATGCGCCAG
>NZ_RCOC01000084.1:0-130139 GCF_004307515.1 Pseudomonas sp. Sample_14
CCAAGGAAATCGGCGAAAGCGCCCTGCCGGAAGCCATGCCGTGGGACACCATCCGCGCGGCGATCAAACCAGCGGCCGATCCGTTCAAGCCGTTCCTCGCCCAGCTGAAGTCCGAACATGACGCGCGCACCAACAAGGATGCCGAGTTCGTGTTCATCCGCGACAAGCTGGCCCTGGCGCAGAAACTGATGGAAGAAAAAACCGTCAGCCTCAACGAAGCTGATCGTCGCGCCCAGCACGCCGACATCGACGCCAAGCAACTGGCGATGGAGAACATCCGTCGCAAGGCCAAAGGCGAAGAACCGCTCAAAGAGCTGAAGAAAGAAGACGAAGACGCACTGGCCGCTGCCGAGCCGGACAAGGTCAAACCGGAAGACGATGCCTACCTGAGCGAAACCGGGCGCGTGCTGCTGGATTACCTGAAACTGAGCAATCAGGTGGCCAAGAAGTAAGTGATGGCAATTTAGTGCTGACGATCCCCGGATCGTCATCAAACAGTCATCATTCTGTCGTGCAATAAAGGACCGGGAGCAAGCGCTCCCGGTCCTTTTTTTATCGCCAGAGACTGCCATGACCACGACCGAACAGCTGAGCGCGTTGAGCTCGATCCTGACTCAAAGCGGTTTACACAGCCTGTTCCAGCCGATCATCTGTCTTTCCGAACGCCGCATTCTCGGTTACGAAGCCCTGACCCGTGGCCCGTCCAACAGCCCTCTTCACTCGCCGATTGCACTGTTCGCCGTGGCGCGACAGGCTGGCCGATTGAGCGAACTGGAGATCGCCTGCCGACAAAGCGCCTGTCGCCGCTTCAATGAGCAGCAACTGCCGGGCAAGCTGTTCCTCAACGTCTCGCCGGAATCCTTGCTCGAAGCCGCGCACCAACCCGGACGAACGTTGCAACTGCTGCAGGACTTGGGCATTGCGCCGAGCCAAGTGGTCATCGAGCTCACCGAGCAGACGCCAATCGATGACTTTCAGTTGCTGCAAACCGCTCTGCATCACTATCGGGCGATGGGTTTTTCCATTGCGCTGGACGACTTGGGCGCAGGCTATTCGAGCCTGCGCCTGTGGTCGGAATTGCGTCCGGATTACGTGAAGATCGACCGGCACTTCATCGACGGTATTCATCAGGATGCATTGAAAAGAGAGTTTGTCGGTTCGATTCTGCAAATCGCCAAAGCGTCCCGCGCGCAGGTGATTGCCGAGGGCATCGAGTTGCCGGAAGAACTCGCGGTGCTGACTGAAATGGGCGTCGACCTGGTGCAGGGCTACCTGCTCGGCCGCCCTCAGGAACATCCATCCCGCGACGCTCGCGCGATGATGCCCAAACACGACAGCAGCGCCGTCGCGCTGAATGACGAAGGCAGCGACCTCAGCGCCCTGCTCAACGACCAGCCCGCCGTGCAACGCGATACGCCCACCGCGACGGTACTGGAAGCCTTCCGCCGCCAGGCCAATCTCAATTCACTCGCTGTGCTCGACGAACAAGGCCAGCCCTGCGGCATCGTCCATCGCCACTCGCTGTCGGACGCACTGCTCAAACCGTTTGCCACCGATCTGTTCGCGCGCAAACCGATCAGCCGCCTGATGAACGATGATTTCCTCGCCGTGGAAATCAGCCAGTCGCTGCAGCAAGTCAGCCGCCTGATCACCAGCCGCGCCCGCCAGCGCATCGAAGAAGACTTCATCATCACCCTCAACGGCAGTTACCTCGGCCTCGGCCGGGTGATCGACGTGCTCAAACTGATCACCGAACTGAAAATCCAGCAGGCGCGCTACGCCAATCCCCTCACCCTGCTACCCGGCAACGTACCGATCCAGCAATGCCTCACGCGCCTGCTGCAACAGGCCCGCGAGTCGATCATCTGCTACGTCGACATCGACAGCTTCAAACCCTTCAACGACATCTACGGCTACGGCCGTGGCGACGAAGTCCTGCTCTGCCTGGCCCAATGCCTCAACGAACGCATCGACCCCACCCGCGACTTCGTCGGCCACATCGGCGGCGACGACTTCCTCCTCGTCCTCGGCCCCGAAGACTGGCGCAAACGCCTCAACCTACTGCTCGACGATTTCCAGAACCAATGCCGCCGCTTCTATCGCCCCGAGCATCTCGAAGCCGGTTGTTTTGTAGCGCCAAACCGACAGGGTGTGCGGCAGGAATTTGCCTTGTTGTCGTTATCGATTGGGGTGGTGCATCTGCGGCCTGAGGCTTGTGCAGCGCTTGATGCCAGCCAGCTTGCGGAGATGGCTTCGCAGGCTAAGCATCATGCGAAGGGGGTGGTGGGGTTTAGTGTGTATTTGTTGGACGTTGTAGAGTCCCCGGTCTACATGCACAGCAGCTAATCGGCCGTCGTTTACTTCTTACCAAACCAAAATCTCTATCAGAGCGAGCCTGTTCGCGAAAAATCACAGACGAAAAATTATCGCTTCAGCTTTTTCCTGTATGTCCTTGAGGGTCTTCAAAAAGTGTCAAATCGACTCGTGCTCTACAGTCAAGATAAAACTCACTCACCAGACTAGTTTTGTCATGTCGAAAATCCATGATCTGATTGTATAACGATTTTATGGCAGGATCAGGTGAACTACTCATAGAGTTAATCACTTCGCACTTTTCATACCTTCGCTTCGCCGCACTAATTACTGCCGAAAAATATGTTTCACGACTTTCAATTCCAAGAAACCTCGAAAACCGAAACGGCAAATCTCCCCCCGATCGAAAAATATTACAGAGACTCAGAACCAATAGATCAGCAAAATACCGACGTTCCCTGCAGCTTGGATTGGAGATCAATTCCAGAATGCCAAAATCTCCGCACGCGCTTAAAATGTTTAAATCCACTGCATCGGGATCCTCGTAGTACTGGTCACCAAAAAGTTCAGCATTTGATTCCCCACGTGTCCACCGCTTAAAATCGTTAAATGACCATCTACCTTCAATAACCTCAGTCATCAACTTTTAAATCCTTTGAAACTTCCAGTTGGTATTTCACCAAGCATTCAAGCAAAGCCTGCATGAATTGACGCTGATCCGCTACATCCTCATCGAAGTATGTTGTAATTTTTGTGAACACCGCATCAAAATCATCACCAACCTCCAAATAATATTTCAACGTATCGATACACCACTGACGCTCAGGCTCCGTATAGGAAATGAACTCCGGCCTCATAAGAACTTCAAAAAGCTCAGTAAGCTCTTCTTTATTATTAACGTTTTTCGAGACAATGGTTTTTTCACGTTCATCGTCGCGAGTGTTTTCTATATCAAATATAAACAATAGACCACGTAGAACAAAATATTCGGGTTTACGTTTCATTCCATAAATTCCGTGTAAGACGTTATTGGTTTGCCCGCGCTATTAAGAATTACTATTGCATGAGTCTGCTGCCCATAAACTACTCCGCCTCTCCTGTACCCCTCCCCCACGATTTTTCCCATATTCATTGGTTCAGTCGACGCGATTTGCCCATTTCGCCTAAAAATGAGCTGAGCGCGATGTATGGCGTTAAGTTGGTCTCGATAGCTAAAAAAATGGGTCGCTGCACTCGGTATTTTGGGCTGGCCAGCCCGCCTTCCGTAGGTATAAACCTCAATGACTCCCGTGGTTGGGTTTCGTCCCGTTAATGAACGCTCCTGCTGAGAGGCTAGTGTCGTCTGTTTGCCATGCTTCTCTACAAAGTGCGCGCCTCGTGTGGACTTCTCCATTTCATCCAAACGCCGATAAGCATTTTCCTCCGCCAACTCATCAATCCTCGCCCTACGCTCCTGCGCCGTCATCTTCGGTAACGCAGGCTCGCCCTCCTCAACTTTAACCCCATCACTCGCCCCCGGCACCTCACACCCAGGCTTATTCGGCGGCGGGCAGTTGGACGTCAACCCCAACGGATCCACCCACCCCGTCGGATTCGGCACGTACTGGTACTGATTCAATCCACCCGCGAGCTTCACCGGATCCGGTGTCAGATACCGCCCCAATCTCGGGTCGTAATACCGATGCCGGTTGTAATGCAGCCCACTTTCAACATCGAAGTACTGCCCCTGAAAACGCAGCGGTTGGTCGAGGTAGTCCTCGCCAGCGAGGGTGACGGCGGCGACTTTGCCGTAGGCGTCGTATTGCGCGGACCAGACGATTTCGCCGCTGTAGTCGGTGAGTTCCTGCGGGGTGCCGAGGTGGTCGAGTTGGTAGTAGAACGGGCAGGCTTTTTTCGGGCCTTTGCCATCCAGCATCGCGAGTGGGCGGAAGGTGCCGGGTTCGTAGAGGAAGCTGCGGTATTGCGTGGCGCTGCTTTCGGCGACGAGGTGTTCGCCTTGCCAGAAGAATTCGGTGACGGCGCTGTCGACGGTTTTGCGGATGCGCCGGCCGAAGGCGTCGTAGTGATAAGTGGCGGTCTGGCCGTCAGGGCGGGTCAGGCCGATCAGGCGGTGCTGGCAGTCGTAGCGGTATTCGGTGACCAGGGTCTGGCCGTGGCCACGGCGTTCGCGGATCAGGTTGCCGAAGGCGTCGTAGTCGTAATGGCGGTCGCCCTGCATCAGCAGGCGGTTGCCTTTGATCTGCGCGGGACCGGGGCGGTCCTGCATCAGCAGGTTGCCGGCCGGGTCGTGGGCGAAGGATTCGGGCAGTTCGTCGCGTGAGTGACGTACGCGGATCAACCGGTCGAGGGCGTCGTAGCCGTAGGTGCGCTGGCCGTGGCGGCTGTCAGCAATGTGCTCAAGATTGCCGTTGGCGCTGTAGGCATAATCGCGGCGGTACAGCGAGGCGTGGCGATGACCTACAGCGTGGGCGAGCAAGCGGCCCTGATCGTCGTAGGAATATTCGCTGAGCAGCAGACCTTGCTGGCGTTGCTGTTCGCGACCGCAGTGGTAGACGTGGCGCGTGAGCGGCGTGCCGTTGAGGTCGATGGCCGACAGCGCACCGCCCTTGGCGTAGTGATAGTCGAGCTTGCTGTTGTCCGGTAGGCGCAGGCGTTTGAGCTCGCCGCAGGCGTCATAGGCGTAGCGCAGAGTGCCCCAGCCCTGATGCTCGGTGATCAGCCGATCCTGACGGTCATACTCGAAGGCCAGCGGATGGTTCTGGCCGTCGTCAACGGCAACTAACCGGCCAAGGCGATCATAGTCATAACGTACCTTGATCCCATCGGGCAGGGTCTTGACCAGCAAACGCCCGGCCTTGTCGCGCTCATAGTGGGTGACCAGACTGGGGCCGAAATCACCAAACTCGGTCTTCTCCAGCAGGTGCCCGTTGAGGTCGTAGACGTAAGCCGTACGCCGCCCATCAAACCCGGTTTCCTGTCGGATCAATCCGGTCGGCGTGTAATCCAGTCGGTATTTTTCGCCCGATTCGTTTTCAATCTCGGTCAGCAACAGCCGCGCATGGTCATAGCGATACTGCACGCGGGTGCCGTCAGGATTGATCCGCCGCGAGACCAGGTGCAAATCATCGTCATATTCATAGCGGGTGATGCGCCCGAGTTCATCGCGCTCAGCGGTGATCTGCCCGTAGGCGCCATAGCTGTAGGCGCGCGTGCTGCCCGTAGGAGAAGTCGTCAGGATCAGTCGGCCGGCCGCGTCCCACTGCTGACGACTGACGACACCAAATTCGTCCTGGGTGGTAATCCGCCGGCCCAGCGCATCGTAGGAAAAGCGCCGCACGCCGCCATCGGGCAGGGTTTCTTCGATGAGCTGGCCGAGCTCGTTCCACACCCAGCGGTGGCGGCTGCTGTCCGGATAACGCAGCGACAGCAATTGCCCGCGCAGGTTGTAGTAGTAATGGGTGACCTGGCCGTCGGGATCGACCGCTTCGGTGACGGCGCCTTCAGCGTTGCGCCGGTAGATCCACACCGCCTCACCACGGCAACGCTTGTAGAGAAAACCGTTGCGGTACTCGTAGGACGTTGGTGCATCGTCCGGCGGAATCAGCGCGATCAGCCGTCCAAGTTCGTCGTAGCGGTATTCGGTAACCGCGCCCAACGCATCCTGCTCGGCGATCAAGCGCCCCTGCTGGTCATAGGCCTTGAGCTGCTCGCCGCCATCGGCCGCAACCTGGCGCACCAGCCGCGCCCGCTCGTCGTGGACGTAGACTTCTTCGGTGCCGTCGACGTAATGCACGGTCACGCTGGCGTCGTCATCGTTCCAGACGTAACGGGTGTTCATCTGCGAGAACGACGCCCAGTGGCGCACGCAGCGCGCCGCTTTGCCCTCGCGCTGCCACTCCCAGAAGAAGCTCGCGCCGCCGGTCAACTGGCGCTGGAGGATGACGTGGTGGTCGTCGTAGTCGTAGCGCTCGCTGTCGCCGACCGCGTTGGTCGCGACCAGCAGGCGTTGCCGGGCATCGAAGCTGTAGGTGGCGAGGTTTTGCTCGGTGGTCCACTCGCCTTGGACGAACACCTGATAATCGACCGCCACCAGTTGCGCGCGGTCATAGCGCAACAGCAGCGCGCGCCCGGCGCCGTTGTCCAGACGCTGAATGCGGTCGGAGCGATCGCGTTGCAGGGTCAGACGATTACCGTAGACATCGCTGATTGCGGTCAGCCGGCCGGCGCGAAAGTGATAGAACCGCGCGCTGTCACCGGCCAACGCCAGAATCAGTTCTTCCGGCTCATCGCCAAGAAAGATCGCCGCCCGCGACAGGCTGTTGTGAATCGCCGGGCGCGCGACGTTGGGCAGGGGAAAGCGGGTGCGGCGGTTTTCGTGGTCGATCCAGATCACGCCATCGCCGTCGAAGGACAGGCGATGGGCCAGCGTATGGCTCCAGCCGAACCCCAGGCCGATGTCGATCTCGACCGCGCTGCTGCGGTACAAGCGGGTGAATTCGAACGGCAGCACGCCGTCGAGCACGGCGTCGGTCAGGGTCAGCAGTTCTTCGCCGGTGACCATCGACACCGGGCAGCCATTGGTACAGGTTTTGGGCACGCAATCGGCGGCGTCGCCGTTGGGGTTTTTTGCCTGGTCGGGGACGTCGTCGTGGGGCTCGTCTTTCTTCAACATGGCGTTGCGCTTGGCATCCCAGCGCAATTGCATCCGGCCCTTTTTCACCCCGGCGGCGATGCCCCGCGCGGCAACGGCTTTGTAGCGGTCGACGTATTCAATAAAGGCGTTGACGATGCTGAACAGCGCCTTGACCAGACGCTTGGCGACGTTGAACAGCTGCGTTGCGCGGTCAGCCAGACGCAGCGTCAGATAAGCGATCCCCGCCCCCGCTCCGACAAACGTCAGCACCACGCTGATCAAGACATCGATGATCAGTTGCACGATCATCATCGACGCCACTTCAGCAGACTTGCCGGCAACCTCGCTGGGCGGCAGCATGTCCAGCCACAGACTCGCCGACCGTAGCAGCAAGCACATCGCCGCTTCGTCACTGACCAGCAACTGCAGCTTTTCCATGAGATCCGGAGCGGTCTGTGCCAGCTCGATCAGATCAGCCGCGCCGCTGCCTAGACGCTCGGCAAACTTGCCGGGGTCCTGGAGGATTTCCGAGAGCAGACCGAGGCTGTCCCATACCCCTTCGATGGCCGCCCAACTGCCGGCGAGCATGCCGTTGCTGGCTGCGGTCGCCACCGACTGTGACCACTGCGGCTTGAAACCTTGCCACTCGCTACGCAGCCAGCGCTCAAGTTCGCCGGTCAAACCGTCGTAGGATTTGAACAGCTCGTCGACTTGACTGGAGGTGACAGCGCTGTGGACCAGAACGCGGTAGAACTTGCCCTCGTCGCCTCTGAACTCGCCCTTGCCCTGCTGATCAAGGGTGACCGGCGCGGTTTTGCCGCTATCCACGTCGACCACATCGACGGAAATGTTGCCCAGCGGGATGTCGTAGACCGATTCGAACTTGCTCTCGATTTGCATCAGCCCGCCGTGCGGGCACTGGACGACGCTGGAGGAAAATTCGTCGTCGCTGCTGCTGACCGACGTACTGCTATCGCCGAAGCGGATGATCCGCTCCATACCCACCAGCGATGGCAGGTCTGCTGCCTCGCTGATCTGGTCCGCCCTGCGACTGAGCCAGTGATCAAGCTGTTTGCGGTAGAGGCTGAGCGTTTGCGGAAAGCTGTCGAGTTCCTGCTCGATGCGCGCGATGGCTTCCATCAACACACGCGAGCAAACAAGGTGGACTGAAAAACGGGCTGAAGCATGAGCGGTCCCTCGCGCAAGAAATTAGTCGCGGGAACTGTGCGGGGGATCAAAGAGGAAAGAAGTCAGGCGAGTAGGCAAAGGATGTAGGACTAATCTGCAATCCAGCATCAAGCGAAAAACGTGCAGGCAGAAACGTAAACGCGGCGTGAGGAAAACCTCACGCCGCGTTTACTTAGAAGACATACATGGAATTACTGCGTTGAATCACCAGCCTTCAGCTGTTGCAGCTTCAGCTCGGCCAACGGATGCCCGGCCTTGGCGGCCATGCTCCACCAACGAGCGGCCTCAACGTGATCCGGCGCCTTGCTCGGGGTACCGGCGAGGCTGATCACGCCAACTTGATAAGCGGCTTTACCGTCGCCGGCCAACGCCGCCAGACGCAGCAGACGCACGCCTTCTTCACGCGCGCCCAACCCGACGCCGCGAAAAGTCAGAATGTGCCCATAAAAGCTTTGAGCATCGACATCGCCGAGGTTGGCCATGCGCGCGAACTGGCCTTCAAGCCAGCGCCAGCCACGCGGCTGGCGAACGAACCACGACCAATGAAACAGCCGGCGGGCCAGCCAGTAACCGGCCCGCGCCTTGAGCCGCAGAAACACTCAGGCCTCCGCCGATTCCGGGTATTCGTATTCGAAGACCCGCACCACTTCCGACGCATGCCAGGACGCCGCCGCGACGCCATCCGACGGCCCGGAAAAACGCCCCAGACGCTCGACACATTCAAAGAACCCGGTACGTGGCAAACGACTCGCGCCCTGACTGATGACCAGCGAACTGCGCAACGGCTGCTCGGCTTTGGCGTCCAGTGCGGCCAGATGCTCCAGTGCAGCCGTCAACGTCTGCATCGCCGGAGTCGGCAGCTGCAAACGCTCAAGCAAGGCTCGATAGGTCAGAAGATGGCGCTGACGACGCGCCTGGTCCAGTTCCCCCAGCAATCCGTCCCAATGTTGACGGCTGATGCGTACGCTCACGATTCATCCCTCCAACCTGGCACCGTCAGTTCCCAGGCCAGGCTGCGGCGAATCGCGGCGTCGGGCTGACGCTCACCACTTTCGATCATGGCCAGGTAAGACGGGCTGATGCCTACCGTGCGGGCCAGCGCCTCGATGGCGATGCCCTTCCCTTCGCGCAAACTGCGTAATTGATCCAGACCCGGAAGAATCGGCTCCGGCGAGGTGGCGAGCGGCGCTGCTGGCTGCGGCGCCGGTGTTGCGTTGATCCCTGCTGCTTTCAGTAAAGCCTGATATTGAGCCCACGGCAGAACCGCGTATTCGGGTTCGCCATCGCGTGCAATTATCTGAATATCCATGACTACCCCGTAGGACAACACCACTTAGCGAGTCGGCACTTTTCCCTAGAAGTGTAATCCTAACAGCGGCTAAGGTCGCGAGTGGTATCTATCTGTAGGCAGTCTTGGTCAGTCAGGGCTTTTTCGGGCCTTGCAACTGCAATTGTTCAGGGGTATCAGGGAGGCGTTCAACCACGGCCAGCTTTTCGGGCTGCTGGCGTTTGCGCCACAGGCGGAAGGCGTTGAGTTCGTCATCGAGGGTTTTCATCAACCAGGCGAGGACAGCGATGTCATCGAGCATGCCGAACATGGGAATGAAATCCGGAATGGCATCGACCGGGCTGAGGAAATACATCAGACCCGCCACTACCGAAATCAGCGACTTGGCACTGATCGCGCGATACTCGCCACGCCAGTAGGCCAGGCATAACGACTGCAGCAAGCGCAGATCATCCTTGAGTTTGCCCAAGCGATTGCCTTGCGCGGCGCCTTTGCTGGCCACGGCAAACAATAGGGTCGGCAGGCGTCCACGGGCCAGCAGGCGACCGGCCAACGGCAGGAATCGAGCGAAATTCCACGGAGCTTTCATCTATTCTTCCCGTTGAAATGTTATCCACACAAATTGTGGATAACCTTGTGAACAGAGCTGCATTTCAGCGCTGAGAGCCCCGTTTCATAAGGGCTGCGCTCAGATCGGGCGTTTTTTACTCACATAAAAAAGCCCAATATTTCATTGACTTGGCAGCTCAGGGCGTCTAGCGCGGGCAGCCTCAAAGCTATGACTGTGCTGATCGCCGTCAGTTCGCTCTGTTTACCTTCCCTGACCTGCAGATGCAACAACGCCCCGCATAAGCGAGGCGTTGTTTTCGAGCCGTTGCGTGTTACTTGGCAGCGGCGTCTTCTTTGGCCGGATCCTTGATGGCCAACAGTTCCAGGTCGAAAACCAGAACCGAGTTGGCCGGGATTGCCGGGCTTGGCGACTGAGCGCCGTAAGCCAGATCGCTAGGGATGTACAGTTTGTACTTCTCGCCAACGTGCATCAGTTGCAGACCTTCAACCCAACCCGGGATCACGCCACTGACTGGCAGATCGATCGGGCTGCCGCGCTCGACGGAGCTGTCGAACACGGTGCCGTTGGTCAGCTTGCCGGTGTAGTGAACAGTGACGACGTCGGTCGGCTTAGGCTGTGGGCCATCGGCTTTCTTCACTACTTCGTACTGCAGGCCGGAGGCGGTGGTGGTGACACCGGCTTTCTTGCCGTTTTCTTCGAGGAATTTCTTGCCGGCGGCTGCCGACTCTTCGCTCATCTTGGCCATACGCTCTTCAGCACGCTTTTGCAGCGAGGCGAAGGCTTCGACCAGTTCTTCATCTTTCAGCTTCTGTTCTTTCTTGCCAACGGCATCTTCGATGCCCTGGGCTACCGCTTTGGAGTCCAGATCATCCATGCCTTCCTGGGCAAGGCTTTTGCCCATGTTCAGGCCGATGCCGTAGGAAGCTTTTTGCGCCGGGGTTTTCAGCTCTACGCTGGTCTGCGAGTCACAACCCGCGAGTACCAGGCTAACCAGGGCTACCGCCGCCGCCAACCGATGCTGTTTCATGCTATTTCCTTGTTCATGCGCCGAATGGGCAATCGAGTAAAGCCGCGAGCTTATCAGGCCGCCACGACCAATGGCTACCGGCATGAGAGCAGGAATCTTCCGATAAGTTCAGGGATTAAAACGCATTTGGGCAACGGCTGGATGAAGCTTCTGTCATTCACGGACGACAAGGCTCGTCGGCTCCTGACTCAGTATCTGGCGTAATGGCCACTTGCCCAGCCAGCGGCGCTCAGGCATAACAGCGCAACAATTCGACAAGGATGTTCAACTTGCGCCTCTTATCCCGCATTCTCGCTCTGCTGATCATGCTGGCGGTAATCGCCCTCGCGGTGATCGTCTATTACGTCGCCAATCCGAAATTGCCCTTCTACACCCCGCCGCAACAGGTACGTTACCTGGATCAATGGAGCGAAGAGCAACGGCAGACCTACTACTTCACGCCCCAAGGTACGCAAGTCAAAGGCCTGCGTTACGAGTGGTTCCAGGCATTGGAATTGCCCTTCTCCGAGCAGCGCTTCGCCTCCCCTGAATATCTCGCCCGTTTCGGCTTCCTGGTCGACCCGCAGCAGAAAGCTAGCGCGAACAACCCCGGCAACCTCCCCGTCGGTTTTGCCCGGCACCAGAATCCCGGCAACGCCTCCGAGCATTATCTGGACATCACCTGCGCCGCTTGCCACACCGGCGAGTTGCGCTTCAAAGACCAGGCCGTGCGCATCGATGGAGGCACCGCACAGCACGTGTTGCCTTCCAGCGTTCCTACTTTGCGCGGCGGCAGTTTCGGACAGGCCTTGGTCGCCAGTCTCGCCTCGACTTACTACAACCCATGGAAGTTTGAGCGCTTCGCCCGCCAGGTGCTCGGAGATGATTACGAAGCGCGCCGCGAACAATTGCGCAGCGAGTTCAAGACCTCACTGAACACCTTCGTCAAAGTGGCCTGGAACGACACCCATCGCGGCCTCTATCCGACCGAGGAAGGCCCGGGGCGTACCGACGCGTTTGGACGAATTGCCAACGCGACGTTTGGCGATGCGATTTCCCCTGCCAACTACCGCGTGGCCGATGCCCCGGTGGATTACCCGCAGCTGTGGGACATGTGGACGTTTGACTGGGTGCAGTGGAATGGCTCGGCCCAGCAGCCGATGGCGCGCAATATCGGCGAAGCGCTCGGCGTCGGTGCCACGCTGAATTTCTTCGACGCCAACGGTCAGCCGCTGCAAGGCGCTGAGCGCTATCCCTCCAGCGTGCGCGTGCGCGATCTGCACGCCATCGAAGAAACCTTGCAGCAGCTGAAGCCGCCAACCTGGCCGGAAGATCTGTTCGGTGCGATCGACAAGCCGCTGGCCGCCAGAGGCCGCGCGCTGTTCGCGGAAAACTGCGCCGGCTGCCATGTCCCGCGCCAATCGCAGGAAGGCGAACGCTGGGTGCAGCACTTGCATATGATTCCCGTGGAGGTGATCGGCACCGATCCGAATGCGGCCAACAACATTGCCAGTCACCGTTTCGACCTGAGCGCACTGCAATGGGATGTCAATGAGCTGAAAAAGATGGACGTCAAACTGCACCCCGAACCCAAGGAGCCGCTTGATCTGAGCCAATTGTCGGTGGCCAAGGGCCTGGCTTACGTCACCGCGTTCGTGGAAAACCGTGCCTATCGCGACGCGCAGATCACGCCGGAAGAAAAACCGCGCATGGATGGTTTCGGCCTGCCGATCGGCGTGCGCGAGAAAGTGGCTTACAAGGCCCGACCGCTGGCTGGCGTGTGGGCGACTGCGCCGTTTCTGCACAACGGTTCGGTGCCGAGCATCTATCAGTTGCTGTCACCGCAGGATGAGCGCGCCACTACTTTCTATAAAGGCACGCTCGAATACGATCCGCGCCACCTCGGCTATCGCACCGAGCCTTTCACCAACGGTTTTCTGTTCGACACGCGCATCAGCGGCAACCGCAACAGCGGCCACGAATTCCGCGCCGGCGCTCGCGGCAACGGGGTGATCGGCCGACTCTTGCAACCCGAGGAGCGCTGGGCGCTGCTCGAATACCTGAAAGTATTGGGCGGTCCACTGGAGGCGCAGTTGCCATGATCATGCCGACATTCAAAAAAGAACTGCCGCCACTCGCGCGTTTCTGGCTGTGGTTGGGGCGTTTGCTTGGCAAGACGCTGCTGATCCTGCTGGTCATCGCCCTGCTCGGCTGGGCCATCGCCACCGCGTGGTTTGCCTGGCAGCATCGCGGGCCGGTGTCGGCGCAGGAACAGATTCCAGCAGGCGAAGCGGCGATGACCCAGGACATCATTCAAACCGCAGTGCGCATCGTCGACCAGCACCGCGAACCCACGCGTTATCTGCGCGATGCTCACGCCAAGGCGCATGGCTGCGTGAAGGCGCAAGTGCAGGTGTTACCAAAACTGGAGCAGTCGCTGCGACAGGGGGTGTTCAGCGAGCCGGGCAAGACTTGGCAGGCGCTGATCCGGTTGTCCAACGGCAATGCCTATCCGCAATTCGACAGCATTCGCGACGCGCGCGGGATGGCAATCAAGCTGTTCGAGGTTCCTGGCAAGCAACTGTTCGGCAATCGCCAGGACCAGCATGAACAGGATTTCGTGATGTTCAGCCATCCGAATTTCTTTGTCAGCAATGTCGCCGAGTATCGTCAGAATGTGGCGGCGCAGGCTGACGGCAAGAAGGTCATGGCGTTTTTTCCGACATGGGATCCGCGCACCTGGCAGGTCCGTCATCTATTCATCGCGCTGGCTACGCTGTCAGCGCCGCCGGACAGTCCGACCGAGACCACATATTTCTCGGTATCGCCCTACAAGTTCGGTGAGGCCAATGCGAAATTCCGCGTCGTGCCGGATCCCGAGCGTTGCCCGGCGTATACGCTGCCCAAACAGAATCACGCCCTGCCGAATTTTCTGCGCAGTGCATTGAATCAACAGTTGTCGACGGATCGGGTGCCGGCGTGTTTTGCCCTGCAGATCCAGCGCCAGGACGCGAACAAATACATGCCGATCGAGGACACGAGCATTGAGTGGCGTGAGCAGGATGCACCGTTTGAAACCGTGGCGCGGATCACCCTGCCCGCGCAGGACTTCGACACGCCGGCGCTGAATCTGCAATGCGACAACCTGTCGTTCAACCCGTGGTTCGGCATCGAGGCGCATCGGCCGATTGGCGGGATCAATCGCTTGCGCAAGGCAGTGTACGAGGCGGTGAGCGATTATCGGCATGCCCGCAATGCGGCGCAGTAGCGCGGCGATTTTATAAATCGCAGACAGCAAAAAGCCCGCACAAGGCGGGCTTTTTGTGGTGTCTGGCGTTCAGTTCCAGATACCGAATATGGCGCAGCGGACGGGACTCGAACCCGCGACCCCCGGCGTGACAGGCCGGTATTCTAACCGACTGAACTACCGCTGCGCGAAACGCTTGAAACGAATGGTGGGTGATGACGGGATCGAACCGCCGACATTCTGCTTGTAAGGCAGACGCTCTCCCAGCTGAGCTAATCACCCTTCGCTTCGTTACGGGGCGCATTATGCCACAGGTTTTCGTAAAGTGTTGATTTAATTGAATATTTTTCAAAAAAATCTGAAAACCGGTGAAACGATACATCCCGCGGGTACAACCTTGAGACAGAAAAAAACCCGCTTCAGCGGGTTTTTCCGTGGTGACCTGGCGTTCAGTGGTCCAGGTTACCGAATATGGCGCAGCGGACGGGACTCGAACCCGCGACCCCCGGCGTGACAGGCCGGTATTCTAACCGACTGAACTACCGCTGCGCGAAACGCTTGAAACGAATGGTGGGTGATGACGGGATCGAACCGCCGACATTCTGCTTGTAAGGCAGACGCTCTCCCAGCTGAGCTAATCACCCTTCGCTTCGGTGTGGCGCGCATTCTACGGAGCACCCCAACCTCTGGCAAGCACTTTTTTAAATAATTTTCCGAGGCCTTCCAAAGGCTTAGAGAAGGGTTGGCCTATGCCCCGGCGAAGACAATAATGCCCCCCTTTGTATAAAGGAGTGACTCGCCCCATGTGGTTCAAGAACCTGCTGATCTATCGCCTGACCCAAGACCTGCCTGTCGACGCCGAGGCGCTGGAAACTGCACTGGCGACCAAACTGGCGCGGCCGTGTGCAAGCCAGGAGCTGACCACTTACGGTTTCGTCGCACCATTCGGCAAGGGCGAAGATGCGCCGCTGGTGCATGTCAGCGGCGATTTCCTGCTGATCTCTGCGCGCAAGGAAGAACGCATTCTGCCGGGCAGCGTCGTGCGTGACGCGGTCAAGGAAAAGGTCGAAGAGATCGAGGCCGAGCAGATGCGCAAGGTCTATAAGAAGGAACGCGACCAGATCAAGGATGAAATTATCCAGGCGTTTCTGCCGCGCGCGTTCATTCGTCGTTCGTCGACCTTTGCCGCGATCGCGCCGAAACAGGGCCTGATCCTGGTCAACTCGGCCAGCCCGAAACGCGCCGAAGACCTGCTTTCGACCCTGCGCGAAGTGATCGGCACCCTGCCCGTGCGTCCGCTCACCGTGAAAATGGCACCGACTGCGGTGATGACCGAGTGGGTCACCACGCAGAAAGCCGCCGACGATTTCTATGTGCTGGACGAGTGCGAACTGCGCGACACCCACGAAGACGGCGGCATCGTCCGTTGCAAACGCCAAGACCTGACCAGCGAAGAAATCCAGCTGCACCTGAGCACCGGCAAAGTCGTCACTCAGCTGTCGCTGGCCTGGCAGGACAAACTGTCGTTCATGCTCGACGACAAGATGACCGTCAAACGTCTGAAATTCGAGGATCTGTTGCAGGATCAGGCGGAACAGGACGGTGGCGACGAAGCCCTGGGCCAACTGGATGCCAGCTTCACCCTGATGATGCTGACCTTCGGCGACTTCCTGCCGGCACTGGTTGAAGCGTTGGGTGGGGAAGAGATGCCGCAGGGGATCTGACTCTGACGAGTATCTAACCTGTGGGAGCGAGCCTGCTCGCGAATGCGGTGTGCCAGTCAACATTAATGTGTCTGGCTCACCGCATTCGCGAGCAGGCTCGCTCCCACAATGTTTTGTGGTGTAACCAAAAATAAGGATCAAGCCATGCGCGCACTGGCTGCACTCAGCCGCTTTGTCGGCAATACCTTCGCTTACTGGGTTCTGATATTCGCCGTCGTGGCCTTTCTGCAACCGGCGTGGTTCATCGGCCTGAAAAGCGCGATCGTACCGCTGCTGGGTCTGGTGATGTTCGGCATGGGTCTGACCCTCAAACTCGACGACTTCGCTGCCGTCGCTCGCCACCCATGGCGGGTGGCGCTGGGCGTGGTTGCGCATTTCGTGATCATGCCCGGTGTGGCGTGGTTGCTCTGCCAGGTGTTTCACCTGCCGCCAGAAATCGCCGTCGGGGTGATTCTGGTCGGTTGCTGCCCGAGCGGCACCTCTTCGAACGTGATGACCTGGCTGGCGCGCGGTGATCTGGCGCTTTCAGTGGCGATTGCCGCGGTCACTACCCTGCTCGCCCCACTGTTGACCCCGGCGCTGATCTGGCTGCTGGCCTCGGCGTGGCTGCCGGTATCGTTCATGGAGCTGTTCTGGTCGATCCTGCAAGTGGTGCTGTTGCCGATCGTTCTCGGCGTGGTCGCGCAGCGGCTGCTCGGCGACAAGGTGCGGCATGCGGTGGATGTGTTGCCGCTGGTGTCGGTGGTCAGCATCGTGATTATTGTCACCGCCGTGGTCGCGGCGAGTCAGGCGAAAATCGCCGAGTCCGGCCTGCTGATCATGGCCGTGGTCATGCTGCACAACAGCTTCGGTTATCTGCTCGGCTACTTCACCGGGCGCCTGTTCGGCCTGCCGCTGGCTCAGCGCAAGTCGCTGGCACTGGAAGTCGGCATGCAGAATTCGGGACTGGGCGCGGCATTGGCCAGTGCGCACTTCTCGCCACTGGCGGCGGTGCCGAGCGCGCTGTTCAGCGTTTGGCACAATATTTCCGGAGCACTGCTGTCGACGTACTTCCGGCGCATGAGCGATAAGGAAGACCGCGACAACCTCGCGCAACGGGCTGCCGATTGAGGCTGAAAACTTGATCCCCGGGTTAATGCTCGTCACTATATTGCGCAACGCGGGGACGACCCTGCGGCTCGATCGAGTCATTCATCTGGGGACGACCCCGTCAATCGATGGAGGTCCTGCATGTCCTGGATCATTCTGTTTTTCGCCGGCCTGTTCGAAGTCGGCTGGGCCGTCGGCCTGAAATACACCGACGGCTTCACCCGCCCGCTCCCCACCGCCCTGACCGTTGCCGCCATGGCCATCAGCCTTGGTTTGCTCGGTCTGGCGATGAAGGAATTGCCGCTGGGTACGGCGTATGCGATCTGGACCGGTGTCGGTGCCGTGGGTACGGTGATCGCCGGGATCATTCTGTTTGGTGAATCGATGGCGTTGATTCGGCTGGTCAGTGTGGCGTTGATCGTCACGGGTTTGATTGGCCTTAAAGTCAGCGCTTAAGCCGATACCGTCTTCGCGAGCAGGCTCGCTCCCACGTTCAACCGCGTTCCGTCATTGGAACAGGGTCAACTGTGGGAGCGAGCCTGCTCGCGAAGGGGCCTTTTGATACACCGACTATCTAACAGATCCGCGCAACTCCCCCACCAACACCTGCAACTTCGCCGGCTCCGTCCCTTCGGTAATCGCCGGCCCCGCCACCAGCGTCACCCGCGACCACAAGCGATGGAACAAACCCTTGTTCGGATCGCGACTGAAGAAACTCCCCCACAATCCTTGCAACGCCAGCGGAATCACCGGCACCGGCGTCTCATCCAGAATCCGCGTCACGCCGCCACGAAACTCGTTGATCTCGCCATCGGCGGTCAATTTGCCTTCCGGGAAAATGCACACCAGCTCACCGTCCTTCAGATATTGGGCAATGCGCGTGAAGGCTTTTTCGTAGATCTGGATGTCTTCCTGGCGTCCGGCGATAGGAATCGCGCCCGCCGTGCGAAAGATGAAGTTCAGCACCGGCAGGTTGTAGATCTTGTAGTACATGACAAAGCGAATCGGCCTACGCACGGCACCGCCGATGAGCAAGGCGTCAACGAACGACACGTGGTTGCACACCAACAGCGCCGCGCCCTCGTCCGGGATCGCTTCAAGGTTGCGGTGCTCGACGCGGTACATGGAATGGCTGAGCAGCCAGATCATGAAGCGCATGCTGAATTCCGGAACGATCTTGAAGATGTAGGCATTGACGCCGATGTTCAGCAGCGACACCACCAGGAACAGTTGCGGGATCGACAGCTTGGCGATGCTCAGCAAAATGATCGAAACAATCGCCGACACCACCATGAACAACGCGTTGAGAATGTTGTTGGCGGCAATCACCCGCGCCCGTTCGTTTTCAGCCGTGCGCGACTGGATCAGCGCGTACAGCGGCACAATATAGAAACCACCGAAAATGCCCAGGCCAAGGATGTCGATCAACACCGCCCAGGTGTGCACGAAGCCCAGCACGGCAATCCAGCTATGGCCGGTGACGCTGTCCGGGATCCCACCGGAATGCCACCACAGCAACAGGCCGAACACGGTCAGGCCAAACGAGCCAAAGGGCACCAGTCCGATCTCGACTTTGCGCCCCGAGAGCTTCTCGCAGAGCATCGAACCCAGCGCGATGCCCACCGAGAACACGGTCAGGATCAGCGTGACCACGGTTTCGTCACCGTGCATCCATTCCTTGGCGTAGGCCGGGATCTGCGTCAGGTAAATCGCCCCGACAAACCAGAACCACGAGTTACCGACAATCGAGCGCGACACCGCAGGCGTCTGGCCCAGACCGAGTTTCAGCGTCGCCCAGGACTGGCTGAAGATATTCCAGTTCAGGCGCATTTCCGGCGACGAGGCCGCCGCGCGCGGAATGCTGCGGCTGGCCAGATAACCCAGCACGGCAATGCCGACGATCGCTGCGGAGACTACCGGCGCGTAGTGCTCGGTCGACATCATGATCCCGGCGCCGATGGTGCCGGCGAGAATTGCCAGAAACGTGCCCATTTCCACCAGACCATTGCCGCCGACCAGTTCATCGTCGCGCAAGGCCTGTGGCAGGATCGAATACTTCACCGGGCCGAACAACGCCGAGTGAGTGCCCATGGCGAACAGTGCCACCAGCATCAGCGACAGATGATCGAAGAGGAAGCCGATTGATCCTACGGCCATGATGGCGATTTCCGCGAGCTTGATCAGACGGATCAGCGCGTCCTTGGCGAATTTTTCCCCGAACTGCCCGGCCAGCGCCGAGAACAGGAAAAACGGCAGGATAAACAGCAGCGCGCAGAGGTTGACCCAGATCGAGCGATCGCCCTCGATGGTCAACCGATAGAGGATGGCGAGGATCAACGACTGCTTGAACACGTTGTCGTTGAACGCGCCGAGCGACTGGGTAATAAAGAAGGGCAAAAAGCGCCGGGTGCGCAACAGGTTGAACTGTGAGGGGTGACTCATCTTCCGTGTTTCCTGATGTTAGGTAGTGAGGCCTGGGTGCTTGTTATTGGAATCCCGCACCACGATCCAGGCCACACCTTACCTAAACTTTTCGGATTATTTCTTCAAACCTGCAATACACGGCGAGACAAACAGCTCGCCTCGCCACGCGCCCTGCACGGTGCGCTTGCCGACGATCAGCCACATTGCCGCCAACAAAATCACCAGCGCCGTACCGAACACACTGAAAAATGTCAGGTTGAGGATACTTGCCAGTTTCAGCGTCGCCAGCGAATACACGCCCAATGGAAAGGTGAAGCCCCACCAGCCGAGGTTGAACGGAATGCCGTCACGCAGATAACGCACGGTGATCAGCAGCGCCATCAACATCCACCACAGACCAAAACCCCACAGCGTGATCCCAGCGACCAGACCCAGGCCTGAAGCAATTTCACCGACGCCGGGCAGACCATTCGCGGCAAAAATCGCTGGTGCCTCACCGCCCAACAGCAACATGCCCAGCGCACCGGTGCCGATCGGCCCCAGCGCCAGCCAGCTCGACGCGGCCATGTTTTCGTGGGGCAGTTTGTGCAAGGCCATGCGCAGCAACAAAATGGTGAGAATGCTGAACGCCACTGGCAGCGAGAATGCCCAGAGCACATAGCTGGTGGTCAGTGCGACGAGTTGTCCATGGGCGTCGGGCAGATGCGGCGCGAGCAGGCCACCGCTGGCCGCTGCCACTTCCGCTGCCACCACCGGCAGCAACCAGACCGCGGTCATCTGATCGATGCTGTGTTCCTGGCGGGTAAACATCATGTACGGAATCAGCACACCGCAGGCCAGCGACATCGCCACATCGATCCACCACAACACTTCAACAAGTTGAATAACACCGTCGCCCCAGCGCGGCAGGCCGAACAACAGAAAGCCGTTGATGATCGTCGCCAGGCCCATGGGAATGGTGCCGAAGAACATCGACACGGTGGAATGACCGAAAATCCGCCGCGCCTCGTCAAAGAACAAAATCCAGCGCGCGGCGTAAGCAGCAGTAAACAGGCTGAACAAGAGAATGTTGAACAGCCACAGCCCCTCGGCCACGGCGCGCAATCCGGGAATGGCCAGCGGCGATTGCGCCAGAGCCAATGCCAGCACACCGGTACCCATGGTTGCGGCGAACCAGTTCGGCGTGAACTGGCGGATCACTTCACGCGGATGCTGCAGCTGGCTGAAAGGTTTGTAGCCGGGGGCGACGCTGTTGGGGCAAATCATCATGAACTCCTGTCCTCTGGTGAGGTTGAGTCCATGGTAGATCCGAATCGAATATCGATATAACGGGTAATATCTCTAACTGTTATCTGTTTTGCAGATAGGCGTCTACGCGCGCTAAGGAGCGCTGCAAACTCTGCCCGTCTGCGGACGCAGACTGAACAGCAGCGCAGTCACGGCCAGCACGATCAACACAACGCCGTATCCGTCGGTGGTCGCCAGCAGTCCAAAGTTGCGCGCCAGATACCCGGCCAGCAACGCCGGCAAACAGAACGCCAGATAACTGAGCACGTAGTACGCCGACATCAACCCGGCTCGTTCATGCGGCAAAGCCAGCGGTACCAGGCTGCGCACCGTACCGAGGAAACCGGAACCAAAGCCGCAACCGGCGACCAGTGTGCCGAAGAAAAACAGCCGCAGACTGGCGCCATGCACGCCGAGCAAAATCAGAATCAGCCCGACCGGCAGCAGGCTCGCGCCCAGCCGCAGCGCCTGAGCGGCCGGGCGATAGCGCATCATGAAAATCATCAACGCACCGGTCACGGTGAGCGCCGCGACCGTCGCACCGCCGATCAGATTGGAGGTAGAGCCAGTGGCCGTGCGCACCAACGACGGTGCCAGCGAGGCATAAAAACCTCCGAGCGCCCAGGTCGCGGTGTTTAGTGGCAGCACGCGCCACAACGTTGAACGCGCTTGCACCGGCACGTGCAGGGTCGGTCGCAACGACGCCAGCGCCCCACCTTGCCGCGAGACACTCTCTGGCAGGCGCCAGACATACACGCCTTGCAACACAAACAGTGCCAACAGTAACCAGTAAGTCAGCTGCAACGGCGCCGGCGCAAATTCTGCCAGCAAGCCACAACCCAAACCGCCCAGAGCCATCCCGAGTAACGGCGCGACACTGTTGATCAGCGGCCCCTGCTGCCGGTCGGTATCGAGCAGCGTTGCGCTCAATACGGCAGTGGCCATGCCAGTGGCAAAACCCTGCAACACTCGTGCGCTGATCAGCCAAGCCACGCTGTCGGCATAAATGAACAGCAACATGGCCAGCGCATTGAGCAACACGGCGGTAAAGATCACCGGTTTGCGTCCGAGATGGTCGGAAAGCGAACCCACCGTCAGCAACGCTGCCAACAGACTGAAAGCGTAAACGGCGAAGATCAGCGTCAACATCGCTGCCGAGAAATGCAGTTGATCCTGATACAAGTGATACAACGGCGTCGGCGCGGTGGAAGCGGCGAGAAAACTGAGTAAGGTGATCGCCAGAAACCACAAGCTCGACCGGTGGGAAGCGACACTATTCAAGGGGCTGGTCATGGGCATACTCCGCAAAAGCTAATTTTTTGCTTTTGCGCAGTGTGCTACCGCCCAGCGCTTAAAGCAAATTCTTTGTGTTAAGGTCTGCCGCATGGCTATTAAAGAAGGTTTACGCCCCGGTGGCCGCAGCGCCCGGGTGCAGGAGTCGATTCATTCGGCGGTCAATGCGCTGCTGCAAGAGCAGGAACGTTCCACCGTGACCGTCCCGCAAATCGCCGCCCGCGCGGGGGTAACGCCGTCGACGATTTATCGACGCTGGGGTGATCTGGCGGCGTTGCTGGCGGACGTCGCCCTCGCCCGCATGCGCCCGGACAGCGAGCCGGCGAACTCTGGCAGCCTGCGCGGCGATATCCGTGCGTGGGCCGAGCAGTATCTTGACGAGATGAGTTCAGAGGTCGGGCGCAACATGATGCGCGACGTGCAGGCCAGCGCTACGCCGGGCTATTGCGTGGCGATCATTGGTGCGCAGTTGCAGACCATTGTCGATCGCTATCCCGATGAGAAGGCGCCGAGTGTCGGTCGCTTGATCAATCTGGTGGTGGCGCCGGTGGTGTTCCGGATTCTGTTTTCGGCCACGGCGCTGGAGATTGAAGAGCTCCATCGCCTGATCGATATTGCGCTGCGTCTGGACTGACGCGCTCGCTCCCACAAGGAAATGCATTCCAATTGTGGGAGCGAGCCTGCTCGCGAAGAGGCCCGCCCGGGCACCACAAAAACCACCCGGTACCCCGCCTGCGACACCCCACCACGCCACGACCTTGGTCGACACTGACTAACCGCCGCGCCCGTGCGAGACTGTCCGCCCGGGCAGGAGTGCCGGGGAGTCTTTTGTCGGGAGTGCTGCATGTCGTTGTCCACCGGGCTGATCGCCGTCGTTGCCCTGGCCTACATGGCCATCATGTTCGCCATCGCCTTTTACGGCGACCGTCGCAGCACGCCGTTGCCGCCGCGGGTGCGTGCCTGGGTGTACAGCCTGTCGCTGGCGGTCTACTGCACCAGCTGGACGTTCTTCGGCGCGGTCGGTCAGGCGGCGGAACAACTGTGGTCATTCCTGCCGATCTACCTCGGGCCGATCCTGCTGCTGGTCGGCGCGCCGTGGGTCCTGCAGAAAATGGTGATGATCAGCAAACAGGAGAACATCACCTCCATCGCCGACTTCATCGCCGCGCGCTACGGCAAATCGCAATCGCTGGCGGTGGTGGTGGCGCTGATCTGTCTGGTCGGCGTGTTGCCCTATATTGCCCTGCAACTCAAAGGCATTGTCCTTGGCGTGAACCTGCTGATCGGCGCCGGCGCCGATGCCATGGGCACCCGCGCCCAGGACACGGCGCTGATCGTGTCGCTGGTGCTGGCGTTGTTCACCATCGTTTTCGGTACGCGCAACCTCGACGCCACCGAACACCACCGTGGCATGGTGCTGGCGATCGCGTTCGAGTCGCTGGTCAAGCTGTTCGCCTTTCTCGCCGTCGGCGCCTTCGTCACATACGGTCTGTATGACGGTTTCGACGACCTGTTCAATCAGGCAATGCTCGCCCCGCGCCTTGAGGCGTATTGGAAGGAAACCATCAACTGGCCATCGATGGTGGTGCAGACCGGCGTGGCGATGATGGCGATCATCTGCCTGCCCCGGCAATTTCACGTGACCGTAGTGGAGAACATCGACCCGCAGGATCTGCGTCTGGCGAAATGGGTCTTCCCTGCCTATCTGGCGTTGGCCGCACTGTTTGTAGTCCCGATCGCCCTCGCCGGTCAGATGATGCTGCCCAGCGATGTGCTGCCCGACTCGTTCGTGATCAGCCTGCCACTGGCCCAGGCCCATCCGGCGCTGGCGATGCTGGCGTTTATTGGTGGCGCATCGGCAGCGACCGGCATGGTGATTGTCGCCAGCGTTGCGCTGTCGACCATGGTTTCCAACGACATGCTGTTGCCGTGG
The DNA here is from genome assembly GCF_004307515.1 of Pseudomonas sp. Sample_14. Lineage (NCBI taxonomy): Bacteria > Pseudomonadati > Pseudomonadota > Gammaproteobacteria > Pseudomonadales > Pseudomonadaceae > Pseudomonas > Pseudomonas sp. Sample_14. The sequence continues at coordinate 23,997 of NZ_RCOC01000084.1, forward strand.
CTGTTGCGCCGCAACAACGCCGAGCGCCCGTTCGAAGTTTTCCGCCAGTGGATGCTCTCGGTGCGCCGCGTGAGCATCGTGGTGATTCTGCTACTGGCCTACGTCAGTTATCGCTTGCTCGGCTCGACCGCGAGCCTGGCGACCATCGGCCAGATCGCCTTCGCCGCAGTGACGCAACTGGCGCCAGCCATGCTCGGCGCGCTGTACTGGAAACAGGCCAACCGCCGGGGCGTGTTCGCCGGCCTCGCCACCGGCACTTTCCTGTGGTTTTACACACTGGTGCTGCCGATTGCCGCGCACAGTCTCGGCTGGTCGCTGGCGAGCTTCCCCGGGTTGGCGTGGCTGCACAGCAATCCACTGAACCTGCCGATTACGCCGCTGACCCAAGGCGTGGTGCTGTCGCTGGCGGGTAATTTCACCCTGTTCGCTTGGGTCTCGGTGCTCTCGCGCACGCGGGTTTCCGAGCACTGGCAGGCCGGGCGTTTCATCGGCCAGGAAATCAGCGCACGACCTAATGCTCGTTCGATGCTGGCGGTACAGATCGACGATCTGCTGCAACTGGCGGCGCGTTTTGTCGGCGAAGAACGCGCGCGACAGAGCTTCATTCGCTTCGCCTACCGCCAGGGCAAGGGCTTCAACCCCAACCAGAACGCCGACAGCGAATGGATTGCCCACACCGAACGCTTGCTGGCTGGTGTCCTCGGCGCTTCTTCGACGCGCGCCGTAGTAAAGGCCGCCATCGAAGGTCGGGAAATGCAGTTGGAGGACGTAGTCCGAATCGCTGACGAAGCCTCGGAAGTGCTGCAATTCAACCGCGCGCTGCTGCAAGGCGCGATCGAGAACATCACCCAGGGCATCAGCGTGGTCGACCAGTCGCTGAAACTGGTGGCGTGGAACCGGCGTTATCTGGAGCTGTTCAACTACCCCGACGGCCTGATCAGCGTCGGCCGGCCGATTGCCGACATCATTCGCTACAACGCCGAACGCGGCTTGTGCGGCCCCGGCGAAGCGGAAGTGCACGTCGCGCGACGCTTGCACTGGATGCGTCAGGGTCGCGCGCACACTTCCGAACGACTGTTCCCCAATGGCCGGGTGATCGAGCTGATCGGCAACCCGATGCCCGGCGGCGGATTTGTCATGAGTTTCACCGACATTACCGCGTTCCGCGAAGCCGAACAGGCGCTGACCGAGGCGAACGAAGGACTCGAGCAACGGGTCAGCGAACGCACCCAGGAACTGTCGCAACTCAATGTCGCGCTCACCGAAGCCAAGGGCAATGCTGAGGCGGCCAACCAGTCGAAAACCCGTTTCCTCGCCGCCGTCAGCCATGACTTGATGCAACCGCTGAACGCCGCACGGCTGTTCTCCGCCGCCCTCTCTCACCAGAACGAAGGCTTGAGCGCAGAGGCGCAGCAGCTGGTGCAACACCTCGACAGCTCGCTGCGTTCGGCGGAAGACCTGATCAGCGATCTGCTGGACATCTCGCGCCTGGAAAACGGCAAGATCAACCCGGATCGCAAAGCGTTCGTCGTCAATGAACTGTTCGACACCCTCGGCGCGGAATTCAAGGCGCTCGCCCAAGAGCAAAAACTCACGTTCCGGGTGCGTGGCAGTCAATTGCGCATCGACAGCGACATCAAACTGCTGCGGCGGATTCTGCAGAATTTCCTCACCAACGCGTTCCGCTACGCCAAGGGTCCGGTGCTGCTGGGCGTGCGTCGGCGCGGTGGCGAGCTGTGCCTGGAAGTCTGGGATCGCGGCCCGGGCATTCCGGAAGACAAGCAGCAGGTGATTTTTGAAGAATTCAAACGCCTCGACAGCCACCAGACCCGCGCCGAAAAAGGCCTGGGCCTGGGACTGGCGATCGCCGATGGCTTGTGCCGCGTGCTCGGGCATACCCTGCGCGTTCGCTCCTGGCCGGGGCGCGGCAGTGTGTTCAGCGTGACAGTGCCGATCGCCCGCACGCAAACGCCACCAGTTAGCGCGACGGTGGAACTGAACGGAAAACTGCTCAGCGGCGCGCAGGTACTGTGCATCGATAACGAAGACAGCATCCTGATCGGCATGAACAGCCTGCTGAGCCGCTGGGGCTGCCAAGTGTGGACGGCGCGCAATCGCGAAGAATGCGCAGCGATATTGAATGAAGGTGTGCGGCCACAACTGGCGCTGGTCGACTATCACCTCGACCACGGCGATACCGGCACAGAGCTGATGGCGTGGTTGCGCACGCGCCTGGGCGAGCCCGTGCCCGGCGTGGTCATCAGCGCGGATGGACGCCCGGAGACCGTAGCGCAAGTGCATGCGGCGGGCCTGGATTATCTGGCCAAACCGGTGAAGCCGGCAGCGTTGCGGGCACTGCTGAGTCGGTATTTGCCGTTGTAGAGAGTGATCTTGCAGACGCCTTCGCGAGCAGGCTCGCTCCCACAGAAAAGCAAAGCAGCGAAGCTGCCTGCGGCGCAGCCGCCCCACTCAACAATGAGCGCAAGCTCGAGTGCTTTTGATCTTGATTCACCGGCGACGTCGGAAGGCTGAGCGGAGGGATTGATCCGGGCGTGGGAGCGCAGCGACCGTCTGGCGCAGCCAGACACAGCGGAAGGAGGTGCAGCGAAGCAAACCGGAGCCGCTGCGCCCGGATCAGTCCCGCAGCGAAGGGACCCGAGCCTGCGAGGGCCGAACGCAGGAGCTAGCGTTTTTTGCTTACTTTTTTTGGCGCTTGTAAAAAAGTAAGTCGCCGTCAGGCGAAACCGCCAGCCGCCACGACCGCAGCAACGGATATGCCCCCAATCAGCCAGAAAAAAACGAGCCTTTGAATTTACTCAGGCAACTCAACCAACCCATCAACATCCGTCATCGCCCGCTCCAGCAAATCCGCCGGCAAGCTCTTGCTCGCCCGCGCACCGAGCAACTTCAACTGTTCACTGCGGCTGACCAGATTACCGCGCCCTTCTGTGAGCTTGTTACGCGCCGAGCTGTAAGCCTTGTCCAGCTGCTGCAGACGATTGCCCACTTCGTCCAGATCCTGAATAAACAACACGAACTTGTCGTACAGCCAGCCCGCGCGCTCGGCGATTTCCCGGGCATTCTGGCTCTGCCGTTCCTGCTTCCACAAACTGTCGATCACCCGCAACGTGGCCAGCAGCGTAGTCGGGCTGACGATCACGATATTGCGGTCGAAAGCGTCCTGAAACAGCGACGGCTCAGCCTGCAATGCCGCAGAAAATGCCGCTTCAATCGGTACGAACAGCAAAACGAAATCGAGGCTGTGCAAGCCTTCCAGACGCTTGTAATCCTTGCCGGCCAGACCTTTCACATGATTGCGCAGCGACAATACGTGCTGCTTGATCGCGATCTGCCCCAATGTGTCGTCATCAGCCGCAACATATTGTTGATAGGCCGTGAGACTGACTTTCGAGTCGACCACCACCTGCTTGTCGCCGGGCAGATAAATGATCACATCGGGCTGGAAGCGCTCACCGTCCGGGCCTTTGAGATTGACCTGAGTCTGATACTCGCGGCCCTTCTCCAGACCCGCGTGCTCAAGAACCCGCTCGAGGATCAGTTCGCCCCAATTGCCCTGGGTTTTCTGGCCCTTGAGCGCGCGAGTCAGATTGGTCGCTTCGTCGCTCAGACGCAGGTTCAACGCCTGCAAACGCTCCAGCTCCTTGGCCAGCGAGAAGCGCTCGCGGGCTTCGGCCTGATAGCTTTCTTCAACGCGTTTTTCAAAGGACTGGATGCGCTCTTTCAACGGATCAAGCAACTGCCCAAGCCGCTGCTGGCTGGTTTCGGCAAAGCGCTGCTCACGCTCATCGAAGATCTTGCCGGCCAGCTCGGCGAATTGCGCGCGCAGTTCATCGCGTGAGCCTTGCAGGTCGTTGAGACGTTGTTGATGGCTTTCCTGTTGCTCTCGCAGTTCGGCGCTCAGCGAGGCAGCGTGGGCGTCCAGGCGGCGTAACTCAGCATCCTTGTTGGCGCGTTCGAGGTTCCAGGCGTGGGAGGCATCGCGGGCGTCGTCGCGCTCGATCTGCAGCAATTCGACTTCGCGGCGCAGGGCGGCGAGGTCTGCCTGTTTGGCGGCGTTAGCCTGACCGAGGTCGGCGATCTCATCGCGACTCGCTTCAAGCTGCGCGGTGAGGCCGTCCTGGGCCAGTTGCGCCATGGCCAGGCGCTCTTCGAGCAAGGCCAGATCGGCCTGGGCGTTGCTGGCCCGGCGTTGCAGTTGCCAGGCCAGCGCCAGCAGCGGCACCCCTGCTGCCGCAAGACCAAGCAATATGCTGGTCAAGTCCATAGCCATAGCGACTCCTGCCAATCGGATAAAGCCTGAAGGTTAACCAAGGTGTCTGGGCTTGGACAGCTCAGTCTTCGATCAGACCGAGTTCCTGCTGCGCGCGACGGTCACCGGCACGGGCGGCCTGACGCAGCAGCTCCTGGCCGATACGCCGGTCACGGGCATTGCCGCACTCCCGGCAAATCAATTGGCCGAGGCGGCTCTGTGCAGCGACCACACCTTCACGGGCCGGTTGCTTGAGCAGACGGCCGGCGAGGTGTTTGGCGCTGGGACTGTCGCTCAGGCGCGGCGCATCGAGCAGCCATTCGGCAACACGCACGGAAAAACGCTTGGGAGCGGTAACAGAGGTCGGATTGGAGGTAACAGAGTCTGATACTGAGCGAAACTTCATAAAGCACTGCGGGACAGATCGGAAGGCGCGCCACTTTACTCTCTTTTTCTTACAGGTAAAGTCGAAAAAAACCCGGCACGCCCGTGCTAGAGCAAGCGCTAGGGACAATCCACAGAAGCTGTGGATAAGTCAGTGGACAACCGCTCTACGATCCCCGCAAAGCCTTATGGAATGGGGCTCGCAGTCAAACTGACGATTTTTTCACCAACAAAAAAAGACGATATTTTTCATTGACTTAAACTTTTGATACAGGCAGCGACTGGAGTCAGGATCGATGTGACAGTTGCGTTACGCTCTGCGCAACTAATGTGCACAAGTACCTGTGAGCCGGTTATATGCGTGCGCTTTTTCGGGTCATTTTGCGCAGCTGCGAGCGACCGAGAGGCTCTGCGAAAAGCATGCACGCCGACGGACGGTGCGACACGACCTCTCCCTGTGATCCTTTTTTTGGTCATGGGGTTTGCTTCGCCCGAACGGATCCGTTACTATCCGCGGCGTTAGTACCAAGCTGAAAGTCAATTCCGGTCGACATCTCCCCACGGTCAACTTCCAACAGGAAGACACTGCCGAAAAAAGCGGGAACGACCCCTCGATGGTTTCCAGGTAAATCTTGCGACGACGCTGCCTTTGAACGAAAACAAAGGGCGTTGCGAAGAACACTTACTCTGACCGAACCAACCTGCAAATTGATCAGGATCTTCACCCCGGGCCCAGAACCTTTGCCCTCGCTGTGATGCCTGTCCTCCTAAGTACCTACCTGCCAGCCCAAGCGCGCACATTTATCAGCGCTTCAAACTGGCTGCTTTGTTCCAGTCGGGTTCTTCGTTCGATCAATGGTGATCAACGTTACTGGAACGTTTTAACGTTGCACGGTTCTTATCCGTGTCATTTGTAGGAACACCTAATAACTATGTCTACTCAAATCCAGACTCAGGATGCCATTCGCACCCTAACCAACGCTTTTGCTCCAATGAACTGCCTGATCATGGCCGCCCGCAAAGGCTGCTTCAGCTTCACTGTGGTCAATGAACACGGCATCGCTCGTCACAGCGAGCGTTTGTACCCCGATCAATACTCCAGCGCCGAACCGCTGCAGGCCGTGATCGAGCGTACCCGTCAGGCACTGGTTGCCTGAAAGCCGGACAGGCTGCAAAAGCAAAGCCCTGCTGAAAAGCGGGGCTTTTTATTGCCTGATATTTCACTTTTAGCGCTGCGCTTCTAAGCATGTTCCGATCTAACGCCCGGGATGCGATGGCGGAAATATTTTAAAAACAGACCTTTACACGCTGAATATGACACTACACTTCAACTCAAGCGGCTTGACCCGCTTGCGGCGAGCCTGAGTCGATCCACTGCTGCCAAAGCCCCTTCAGGACTCGCCCTCAACAACAAGAACCGAGGGTGTTATGGGTATCGCTGCCAGCGAACTGTGCCGCTATGTGATCCGTCCCACACTGATTTATCTGGGACGCCACTGCGCAACTGCCGAATCCCTGCTGCTGGGTATCGCCGCCAGCCAGTCCGCCCTCGGGTCTGCCCTGCATGACCGCCGTGGCCACGGCCTATACCGGATTGCCGAGCATCGCCATCAGGCGCTCTGGGATGATTATCTGGCGCTCGATCCGGAGCGCGCCAGCCTGGTGCGCGGCCTGGCCAGTCAGCATGCGTTCCTCAGCGGCCCGCATCTGGAACTGACCGTCAACCTGCGTTACGCCACGGCCATCGCCTGGCTGCTGGTAGAAGAACAAAACCCCACCCTCCCCGCTCCGACCGACCTGCTCGGCATGGCGCGTATCTGGCGCCAGACCTTTCAACCGCAAGGCCGTTTGCGCGACTTCACCTATGCCTGGCAAACCTGTGTTTCACCGCTGAATCAGGTCGCTTGCTGACCGGGCGGTTTCACAAGTTCTACCATCAGGTCGCCATTTTGGTCGGATTGTCCTACAAAACCGCTCTAACTCAAGGCATACAGGCTATAGCGCTGGGACGAAAATGTTGGTAATTTTCGCCCCGGTGATCACCAGGAGTTCTAATAATGAAAAAAGTCATGCTCAAAACCACCCTTAGCCTCGCCGTTACCCTTGCCTCCACACAAATCTTCGCGGCAGGTTTTGCCCTCAACGAACAAAGCATCAGTGGGATGGGGACTGGTTTTGCCGGGCGATCTTCTTCTGCCGACGACGCAAGCACTGTTTATGGCAACCCGGCCGGCATGGCGCGCATCAAGCGCGAACAAGTCACCGGTGGTGTCGCCGTTGTCGATGCACACACCGATATCAGCAACGCCAGCTCCAGCCCTAACGGCGGCAGCAACAAAGGCGACATGGTGCCCTTCACCGCTGTACCTATGGGCTTCTATGTAAAACCGATCGATGACCACTGGGCATTCGGTCTCGGTGTGTACGTACCGTTCGGTCTGATCACGGATTACGAAAACGGCTTCGCCGGTCGTTACTTCGGCAGCAAGTCCGAAGTGCAAGTCATCACTTTCCAGCCAACCGTCAGCTACGCCTTCAACGATAAGGTGTCGATCGGTTTCGGCCCGACCATCAACCGCATCGACGGCTCGCTGGAATCCAACCTGTCGATCACCCAGGCACTGCCGGACGGCAAGGTCAAGATCAAGGGTGACGACACCGCGCTGGGCTACAACGTCGGCTTGCTGGTCCAGGCCACCGACACCACCCGTGTCGGCCTGACCTACCACTCCAAGGTCGACTACAAGCTCGAAGGCGACACCAAGGTCAACTACAACGCTCTGGCGCTGGTGGGCGTTGGCGCCAACCAGAAGTACGACGCTTCGTTGAAGATCACCACGCCGGAATCCGTGGACCTGTCGGTCACCCAGGCGATCAACGATCGCTGGAACGTCTACGCCGGTACCACCTGGACCCGCTGGAGCCAACTGGAAAAGATCACCGTGAAGAACTCCGGCGTGCAGCCTCTGCTGGCCGGTCAGTTCGGTTCGATCAACGAAGACCAGAACTGGCATGACTCCTGGGCGTACGCCGTGGGTACCTCGTACCAGTTGAACAAGGAATGGGTACTGCGTACCGGTCTGACCTTCGACCAGTCGCCAACCAATAACGAAGACCGCTCGCCACGTATCCCGACTGGCGACCGCACCATCTTCAGTATCGGTGCCGGCTGGAGCCCGACCGACGACCTGACCATCGACGTCGCGTACTCGTACCTCAAAGAAGAGTCGGTCAACATCCGCAACGAAAACGCGCGTGGCCAGACTTACGATGCCAAGTATGAAAACTCGGCAAACGGCTTCGGTGTCGGCGCGACTTACCGCTTCTGATGCACCGTGGCGAGGCTAACCCCTCGCCCACCAAAAAGCCCCGCTCTCTTTACAGAGGCGGGGCTTTTTCTTGCCTGCAACTTTTCACTGGAACGACAAAATCACCCTTGTGGGAGCGAGCCTGCTCGCGAAGGCGGTATGTTAGATGTTGATGTGCTAACTGACACATCGCTTCGCGAGCAGGCCCGCTCCCACAGAGAACAGCATTAATCAGGGCTTCAGCGGTTTGGAGGCAATGGCCTTTTCGATCGCCGCAATAAATTCCGGATCATCCGGTTTGGTCAAACTGGAAAAACTCGCCACCACCTTGCCCTGCCGGTCGACCACATACTTGTAGAAATTCCACTTCGGCGCATTGCTCCGCGCGGCCAGCACCTGGAACAGATGCGTGGCGTCGTCGCCGCGAACCTTCTGCGGCTCGGTCATGTTGAAGGTCACGCCATAGTTGGCGTAGCAGACCTTGGCGGTTTCGGCGCTGTCCTTGGACTCCTGCTTGAAGTCATTGGACGGCACGCCGAGCATCTCCAGCCCTTGCGCCTTGTAGCGCTTGTTCAGCGCCTCGAGGCCTTCGAACTGCGGGGCGAAACCGCAGAAGCTGGCGGTATTGACTACCACCAGCGGCTTGTCGGCGTACTGCTTGCACAGATCGATGGATTCCTTGGCGCGCAGCTTGGGCAGCGAGCCTTGCAGCAGCTCAGGACAGTCGGCGGCCTGGGCCAGGCCAGTCAACGCCATCAGCAACGCGGGAACAGCACACCAGCGCATCAACATGTCGAATTTCCTTGGGCAGTCATCAGGCTTCGACGTTACTCGCCACGCTGCCATCTAGCAAATACTCATGCCCAACTGCATCAGCGCCAGACCGCCGCGCTGCCAGCCCCACCACACCAGCGCCAACAGCGCCGCAGCCAGTGCGGCAACAACGACCCGCGCGCAGATCCGGCTCATGCTGCACTCGCCGCAGCTTGCAGGCGCGCCACCGGACGCTCGCGCACCGGCCAGTTCAGGGCCGCTGCCAGCAGGCTCAAGAGAACCGCCACTTGCCAGATCAAGTCATAACTCCCGGTTCGGTCGTACACCACCCCGCCCAGCCAACCGCCAAGGAACGAGCCGAGCTGATGGAACAGAAAGACGATGCCACCGAGCATGGACAAATTGCGCACGCCGAACAAGGTCGCCACCGTACCGTTGGTCAACGGCACCGTCGACAGCCACAGGAAGCCCATGGCCATGCCGAACAGATACGCCGTGGTGGTGGTCACCGGCAACCACAGGAACAGCACGATCACCACTGCGCGCAACAGATACAGCGCAGTCAACAGACGCGGTTTGGACATGCGTCCACCAAGCCAGCCGGCGGTGTAAGTGCCGAAGATATTGAACAGTCCGATCAACGCCAGCACCGTAGTGCCGACACTGGCGGGCAGATGCTGATCGACCAGATACGCTGGCAAGTGCACACCGATGAACACCACCTGAAAACCGCAGACAAAAAAGCCGAACGCCAGCAGCCAGAAACCGGAGTGCGAGCAGGCCTCACGCAGCGCTTCGGAAAGAGTCTGTTCATGGCCAAGCACCGGCAGCGGCTTGTCCTTGAGCATGCTCACCAGCGGCACAATCATCGCCACCAACAGGCCCAGCACCAACAGCGCGGCCGACCAGCCGAGCCAGCCGATCAGGCCCAGCGTGCCCGGTAACATCGCAAACTGGCCGAACGAACCGGCGGCGCTGGCGATACCCATGCCCATGCTGCGTTTCTCTGGCGGCACAGCGCGACCCACAACACCAAGAATGACCGAAAACGAAGTGCCCGAAAGACCGATACCGATCAGCAGGCCGGCACTCAGTGACAGAGTCACTGCCGAATCAGACAGGCCCATGCACACCAGGCCCGCTGCGTAGAGGATCCCACCGACCAGCACCACTTTCGCCGCGCCGAAGCGGTCGGCCAGGGCGCCGGTGAATGGCTGCGCCAGACCCCAGATCAGGTTTTGCAGGGCGATGGCGAAAGCAAATACCTCCCGACCCCAACCAAATTGCGCGCTCATCGGCGACAGGAACAGACCGAACCCGTGGCGCACGCCCAATGACAACGCCAGGATCAGCGCACTCCCCAGCAACACCCAACCGCACGTACGCCACATCGATGTCATTGTTATTCTCCAGTCGCGGGTATATACCCGCTTGAGCGCGAAAAAACCGGCGTCAGGCCAGTTCGTCGAGCAGTTTGAGCAAGGTTTCGCGCTTCTCGGCACCGAGCCGGTCGATCAGCCGCTGTTGCGCCGCTTCCCACGCCGGCAATGCCGCTACCAGGCGCTGCACACCGGTTTCGGTGAGGCGCACGATGCGGTTGCGCATGTCCTCGCCTTCGGCCAGCGCCACCAGACCTTCGCCCTCCAGCACACGCAAATTGCGCCCCAAAGTGCTGCGATCCAGGCCCATGGCCTCTGCCAGTTCGGAAATGCTCGGTTGCTCCAGCCGCTGCAGATTACACAGCAGAGAATACTGGGCAACGTTGATCCCGAAGCCGTCGAGAGCGCCGTCGTAATGCCTGCTGACGCCACGCGCGGCGCGACGCAGGTTGGTGCACAAACACTGAGAAGGAAGCATGATGCGTGTATATACCCGCGAGTGTGTTAAATCAAGTTACAGATGAGTTTACTCTGCACATCATTATTGCCGGTGAGGCCGCCTTCGCGAGCAAGCTCGCTCCCACAGGGGATTGCATTTCGAAGGTGGGAGCGAGCCTGCTCGCGAAGGGGCCGGCATCATCTACGGCAAATCCTTCAGACCAAAGCGAGCCCCACCAACACCCCCATCTCCAGCAATTCCAGCAACGCCCCCGCCGTGTCCCCGGTAGTCCCGCCCAACCGCCGCATCATCAAACGCCGCAGCCAGACAAACCCGACCAGCGAAATCAGCACCGCGCCAATACCCGCGATGAACACGCAGCCCAGCGCACTCATCCCCAGCACCCACCACCCCGCTTTACGCGGCAGATGATCGGCTAGGGCCTGACCCAAGCCACCCGCACGCACATACGGCGTAGTCAGAAACAACCCCAACAGCGCCGCTCGCCCGAGCACCGGCACGATGATCAGCGCCAGGGTATGCCCTTGTTCGATCAGTGCCAGCAGCGCGGCAAATTTGAGCAACAACACCAGCACCAGCGTGACCACCGCAATCGGCCCGCTGCGCGGATCTTTCATGATCGTCAACGTGCGCTCGCGATCACCGAAACCGCCGAGCCAGGCATCGGCGCTGTCGGCCAGGCCATCGAGATGCAGCGCGCCGCTGAGCAATACCCACACGGTCAGCAACAGCGCCGCATGCAGCAACAACGGCGCGCCGGCCAACAACAGATTCAACGCATAAAGGATCAGCCCGAACAGCAATCCCACCAGCGGATAAAACAGCAGCGAACGGCCGAGCTGTTGCGGCTCGGGCATGCCCGGGAGGCGAATCGGCAGGCTGCTGAGAAACTGCAAGGCGATCCACAGCGGCAACATCTCAGTGACCTTCCTTGAGCGCGCCATCAGCCTCGACCGTCAGCGCAAACAGCGCGCCGTGGCCGACCTCGACATTGAGCAACTGTTCACGTGGCAGCTCTCGTGCCTGCGCCAGCAACAAACGCATCACGCCGCCGTGGCTGACCAGCAGAATCCGTTCGCCGGCGTAAGCCGCGTGCAATCGCGCGACCGCCGCCAACACCCGCGCGGAAAACGCGCTGACCGGCTCCCCCTGCGGTGGCGTGAAGCCATAGGGATCAGCCCAGAACAGCCCCAGCGCTTCGGCATCCGTCTCCATCAATGCCGCCGCGCTCTGCCCTTCCCAAGCGCCGAAATGCAGTTCCTGCAGATCCTTGTCCAGATGCACGGACAGATTCAGTTGCTCGCCGAGTTCAGCTGCGAAGCGCGCGCAGCGCTGCAATGGCGAACTGACGATACGATCCCACGGCCCGCCGTCGACCACCGCTGCACGCATCTGCGTCCAGCCGTTTGCGGTCAGCGCATCGTCGAGGCTGCCGCGCAAGCCGCCGCCGAGTTCCGTTTCGCCATGGCGCAGCAGATCCAGGCGCAGGCTCATGCCGGGCGATCCGCCACGGCTGCTTCGGCGAACGTCGCCATTTGCCCGTGCAGGTCACAGGCCAGACGCAACAACGGCACCGCCAACGCCGCGCCACTGCCCTCGCCCAGGCGCAGGCCGAGCTCGAGCAGCGGCTCGGCGCTCAAGGTTTCCAGCACATGGCGATGGCCCGGCTCGGCACCGCGATGGCCAAACAACAGCCACTGGCGACAGGCCGGATTCAAGCGCACCGCGACCAGTGCCGCGACCGTGCAGATGAAGCCGTCGACCAGCACCGCAATGCCTTCCTGCGCGCAGGCCAGATAAGCGCCGACCAACGCGGCAATCTCGAAGCCGCCGAGATTGAACAGCGTCTGCAAGGCATCGCCACGCTGCGCGGCATGCAGCGCCAGCGCGCGTTCGATCACCTGTGCCTTGTGGCTGACGCCAGCGGCATTCAGCCCGGTGCCGGGACCGGTCAGGTGCGCCACCGGGCAATCGAGCAAGGCGCAGGCCAGCGCACTGGCCGCCGTGGTGTTGCCGATGCCCATTTCGCCGCCGATGAACAACTGCGTGCCGGCGGCTTTCGCGCGCAAGACGCTGTCGCGACCGGCCTGCAAGGCCGATTCGCCCTGCGCCTGAGTCATCGCTGCGCCCTGAGCGAAGTTCGCCGTTCCCGCGCCGATGTTCAGATGGCGCACGCCGGGCAGATTCAGCGCCGGATTCACCGTGCCCAGATCGACCACTTCCAGCTGCGCGCCGAGCTGACGCGCCAGCACGCTGATCGCCGCGCCGCCGCTGACAAAGTTGAGCAGCATCTGCCCGGTGACTTCCTGCGGATAAGCCGATACGCCTTCGGCTACCACGCCATGGTCGCCAGCGAAAATCGCGATCCAGACTTGATCCAGCGTTGGCTTGAGCTGACCTTGCAGACCGGCCAGGTGCACGGCCACCGATTCAAGGCGCCCCAGCGAACCGGCCGGTTTGGTCAGTTGCTGCTGGCGCTCGGTCGCTTGCGCAACGATTTCGGCGTTCTCGGTTTTGCACGGGTTCAGCCACCAGGTCGGGCTCATAACGCAGGTCCTTTCAAAGTCAGGGGCAGGCCGGCGACGGTCAGGACAACTCGCTGACAGCGCTCGGCCAGAGCTTGATGCAGCCAACCGGCTTCATCGACATAGCGGCGGGTCAATTCGCCCAGCGGCACGACACCCATTCCGGTCTCGTTGCTGACAAAAATGATTTCACCCGGCAACGACGCCAGGCAGTCGAGCAAGGCTTCACGCTCGGCGGCGAGACGTTCGGCGTCGTCGAGCATCAGCAGATTGGTCAGCCACAGGGTCAGGCAATCGACCAGCAGGCAGCGCTCGGCGCCAGCGGATTCGCGCAGTACGCGGGCCAGTTCCAGTGGTTCTTCGATCAACGCCCATTCGACCGGGCGACGTGCGCGATGATGGGCGACGCGTTGATTCATTTCGCCGTCGAGCGGTTGGCTGGTGGCGATGTAGGTGACCGCCAGATGGCTGTCGCTGGCGAGTTTTTCCGCCAGACGACTTTTGCCGGAGCGGGCGCCGCCGAGGATCAGTTGGAGCATGGGTTCATCCAAAAATGTGTGGTAAGGCAACCGGCCCCTTCGCGAGCAGGCTCGCTCCCACCGTTGATCGCAGTTCCCTGTGGGAGCGAGCCTGCTCGCGAAGAGGCCAGCCAGGACAACTCAAATCCCGCAGAGCTGACGCAACAGCCCGGTATCCAGATGCTTCTCCACCAGATCCGCCAGCCGCTCGATGTCGCGTTCGCGCAAGCCGTGGTAATCGACTTCCTGCACATCACTCAACCCGGCCCAGCGCAACAACGCCGCGCTCGCCTCGGGGGATTCGAACAAGCCATGCAGATAGGTGCCGAACACCTGGCCATCGGCACTTTGCGCACCATCGCAACGACCGTCGTCCAGATGCACCGCCGGGGTTTCCAGCCCCGGCCCGCTGGTTACGCCAGCATGAATTTCGTAACCGCTGACTGCGGCGTTTTCCAGTGCCAGCCGCCCGCGCACGTTGCGCAGTTGCTTTTCGGCTTCGAGCTGGGTTTCGAACGCCAGCAGACCCAGACCGGCGCTCGAGCCGGCAGCACCCTCGAGCCCAAGCGGATCGTGCACCTGCTCGCCGAGCATCTGCAGACCGCCGCAAATCCCCAGCACCTTGCCGCCGTAGCGCAGATGCCGATTGATTGCCGCGTCCCAGCCGTTGGCGCGCAGATAAGCCAGATCACTGCGCACGCTTTTCGAGCCCGGCAGGATGATCAGGTCGGCGGCGGGAATTGCCTGGCCCGGGCCGACGAATTGCAGATCCACCTGCGGGTGCAGACGCAGCGGGTCGAAATCGGTGTGATTGCTGATGCGCGGCAGCACCGGCACCACCACCTTCAACACCTGCTCGGCCTTGTCGGTCTGGCGTTGGTCGATGCCGTCCTCGGCCTCGAGGTGCAGGTCCATCACGTAGGGCAACACGCCGACCACCGATTTGCCGGTGCGTTGTTCCAGCCAGTCGAGGCCCGGTTGCAGCAAGGCGATATCGCCGCGAAAGCGGTTGATGATGAAGCCTTTGACCCGCGCCTGTTCACTCGGCGAAAGCAATTCCAGGGTGCCGACCAAATGCGCAAACACGCCGCCGCGATTGATGTCGGCGATCAGCAAAACCGGGCAATCCACCGCTTCGGCAAAGCCCATGTTGGCAATGTCGCCGGCGCGCAGATTGATCTCCGCCGGCGAACCGGCGCCTTCGACCATTACCAGCGGATACGCAGCGCTGAGTCGCTCGTGCGAGGCGAGCACCGCTTGCATCGCGATGGCCTTGTAATCGTGATAGGCGACGGCGTTCATCGTCGTCACCGCGCGGCCATGAATGATCACCTGCGCGCCGGTGTCGCTGTTGGGCTTGAGCAGCACCGGGTTCATGTCGGTGTGGGGTTCGAGAAAGGCCGCTTGCGCCTGCACTGCCTGCGCGCGGCCGATCTCGCCGCCGTCAGCGGTGACTGCGCTGTTGAGCGCCATGTTCTGCGGCTTGAACGGCACCACCGCCACACCCTGGCGGGTGGCCCAGCGGCACAACGCCGTCACCAAAGTGCTTTTGCCGGCATCGGACGTAGTGCCTTGCACCATCAGAGTGGTCATGGATGGTCCTTGGTGAAAGCTTGCAAAGCCTGTTCGAGACGCAGCGCTTGCGCGGCATCCGCTGGCAGGCCGAAACGTACACTACTGTTGTGGCTGAACAGGCGCAGGAGGATGCCGCGCCGGGCGAGGAATTCGTGCAGCGCTTCGGCGTGCTCGGTGATCAGCCACTGAAACAGCGCGCAGCCACCCTGCGGTGCAAAACCGCAACGGGTCAGCAGCGCCGCCAACCGTTCACTCGCTTCATCGCTGCGAATCCGCTGACGGGTGTGACCCTCGGTGTCTTGCAGGCACGCCGTACCGAGCACCCGCGTCGGCCCGCTCACCGCCCACGGCCCGACCTGTTCGGCGAGCAGTTTGAGCAACTTGCGCTCGGCCAGAACGAAACCGAGGCGCACCCCGGCCAGACCGAAAAACTTGCCGAACGAACGCAACACCACCAGCCCGACCTGATGCGCATAGGGCGCCAGGCTCAGTTGCGGCGTGTTGTCCATGAACGCTTCGTCGACCACCAGCCAGCCGCCACGTTGCGCCAGCCGCGCATGCCAGTCGAGCAGGCGCGCCGGGGTCAGGCTGAGGCCGGTCGGATTGTTCGGATTGACCACCACCAGCACATCAAGACTGTCGAGAAAGAACTCGACTTCCTGCTCGAGCACTTCACGGACAATGTAACCGCTGCGCCTCCAGGCTTCGGCATGCTCGGCATAGCACGGCGACAACACGCCGACCTTGCCGGCCCGGCGCAGACGCGGCAGCAACTGGATGGCCATTTGCGAGCCGGCGACCGGCAGCACCTGCGCGGCGCCGTAATAATCGCAGGCGGCCTGTTCCAGACCGTCATCGGTTTCCGGCAAGCGCGCCCAGGCGCGTAGCGGGATCTCCGGGATCGGGAACGGCCACGGCGCGAGGCCGCTGGACAGGTCGAGCCAGTCGGCTTCGGCAATCCCGTAATCGAGTGCAGCCTTGCGCAACCGGCCACCGTGCTCAAGCATAAAATTCCGCCCCCAGGCAAAGCATCAGCAGCCACAACCATACGCCGCGCTGAACCAATTGCCAGCCACGGTCGATGGAATCGGCATCGGCCGGCGCACCTTCGCCCAGTTGCGGGCGCTCATGCAGTTCGCCGTGATAGATCGCCGGGCCACCCAACTCGACGCCCAGCGCACCGGCACCAGCCGCCATCACCGGGCCGGCGTTGGGGCTGTCCCACTGCGGCGCCTGGGTGCGCCAGCATTTGAGCGCGAGGCGGGTTTTGCCGAGCAGCGCGTAGGTCAATGCCACCAGACGCGCAGGAATGTAGTTCAACACGTCGTCGATTTTCGCCGCCGCCCAGCCGAAACGCTCGAAGCGTTCGTTGCGATAACCCCACATCGCATCGAGGGTATTGCTCAAGCGATACAGGACCACGCCCGGCGCGCCGGCAACGACAAACCAGAACAGCGCAGCGAACACCGCATCGCTGCCGTTCTCCAATACCGACTCGGTGGCGGCGCGGGCCACGGCGTTGCTGTCCAGTTCATTGGTCTGGCGGCTGACCAGATAACCGACGCGCTTGCGTGCCTCGTCCAGATCATCGGCGCGTAACGCAGCCGCGACCGGCGCGACATGCTCGCCGAGGCTGCGCATGCCGAGGGCGCAATACAGCGCCAGAATCTCGACAATCCAGCCGACATAGGGCGCCCAGGAAAATGCCGTGGCGAGCAAGGTCAGCGGCAGTACCGCGATAACCCACGCGGTCACGCCATGGCTGCGCCAGCCTCGACCGCCGGCGTTGAAGCGTTGCTCGATGCGCGCGGCAAAATTGCCGAACGCCACCAGCGGATGCCAGCGTTTCGGTTCACCGAGCAGCGCATCCAGCGCTACCGCGGCGACACTCAGCAACGCCACACTCATTGACTCACTCCCCAGTAATTTTCGTACAGCAACTCGTTCAGCGGCCGCGCCTGCGCCCAGCCTTCAAGTACCAGCATCGGTGCCGGATAGAATTCCTTGACCGGGCCCAGACACAACACCGCCAGCGGCTTGGCACCGGCCGGCAACTTGAGCAAATCCGCCAACGCTTGCGGCTCGAACAGCGAGACCCAGCCCATGCCCAAGCCTTCAGCGCGGGAGGCCAGCCACAGATTCTGGATCGCGCAGGACAACGAGGCCATGTCCATTTCCGGCAACGTGCGCCGACCGAAGATGTGTTTTTCGCGATCGTCCATCAGCGCCGCGACCAGCACCTCAGCGCAGTCGTTGATGCCTTCGACCTTGAGCTGCATGAACTCATCGCTGCGCTCGCCAAGGGCTTCGGCGGTGCGGATGCGCTCTTCTTCCACCAGATCGCGGATCTGCCCGCGCAGAGCGCGATCGCTGATGCGGATGAAGCGCCACGGCTGCATCAGGCCGACGCTCGGCGCTTGATGAGCGGCTTCGAGCAGACGACGCAGCAGCTGCGGTTCGACGCTGCCGCCGGTGAAGTGGCGCATGTCGCGGCGTTCGGCGATGGCCTTGTAGACCGCCGCGCGTTCGGCTTCGGAGAATGTGTTGTCGGTCATGGCCCTTTCGCGAGCAGGCTCGCTCCCGCAGGGTTCAGGTCATCCATTGTGGGAGCGAGCTTGCTCGCGAAGCCGGCCTCACTGTCTGGCGCAAACAATGACGCAATCGCAGTCGGATTCGATGGGAAATAAAAGTGCACGTACGACGCCGTCATCCGTCCCTCGCGATAAACCGCCTCAGCGCCGCGCCCGCCATTGGGACTCAGCCCACGGGCAATAGGCGTCAGCTCGGTGGTGGTCAGCGAATGATGATAGGTATGCCCACGCAACTCCCCTTCCGGCAGCTCAACCGCCTGCAACGCCAGCGCCGCCAGACGCTTCTGCATCACCGCCTCGCCCTTGAGCAAACCGACCAGCTCAGCACGGGTGCCTTCCACGTCGGTCAGCGAATCAAGCAGGTAAAGCATGCCGCCACATTCGGCGAGCAACGGCTTGCCCGCCGCGTGGTGCGCGCGGATTGCTGCAAGCATCGAGGTGTTCTGCGCCAGCGCGACGTGATGCAACTCTGGATAGCCGCCCGGCAGATACAGGCTGTCCGCCTCGGGCAATTGCGTGTCGCGGATCGGCGAGAAAAATTGCAGCTCGGCGCCCATCGCCCGCAGCAGATCGAGGCTGGCGCCATAGGTGAAGGCAAAGGCTTCATCGCGGGCGACGGCGATGCGCACACCATTCAATAAAGGCTCGGCGGCGATGAGGTCAGGCGCGGCGAATTCAACCGCCGGTGGCAGCGCGACTTGGCAACTGCTGGCCAGCGCATCGGCAGCCGCGTCGAGACGCAGATCCAGATCATTCAATTCGCTGGCCTGGACCAGACCGAGGTGGCGGCTCGGCAATTCGATGCCGGTCTCGCGGGACAGCGCACCGTACCAGCGCAAACCTTCGGTGAGGCTGCCTTCGAGCAATTGCGCATGGCGCAGGGTGCCGACGCGGTTGGCCAGCACGCCAGCGAACGGCAAGTCCGGCTGATACTTCGCCAGGCCCAGCGCCAAGGCGCCAAAGGTCTGCGCCATGGCGGTGCCATCGATCACGCCGAGCACCGGCACACCGAAGTGGCGCGCCAGATCAGCGCTGGATGGCGTGCCGTCGAACAGGCCCATCACCCCTTCAATCAGAATCAGGTCGGCTTCGGCGGCGGCTTCCCACAACAGCCGGCGACTTTCCTGCTCGCCGACCATCCACATGTCCAGTTGATACACCGGCGCACCGCTGGCGCGCTCGAGGATCATCGGGTCGAGAAAGTCCGGGCCGCATTTGAACACGCGCACCTTGCGCCCCTGGTTGCGATGCAAACGGGCGAGTGCAGCGGTGACGGTGGTCTTGCCCTGACCGGAGGCCGGCGCGGCAATCAATACCGCCGGGCAGTGACGTGGTTGCTTCAAAGTTCGACGCCTTTCTGCGCTTTGATCCCGGCCTGGAAGGCGTGCTTGAGCATGCCCATCTCGGTGACCGTGTCGCCCATCTCGATCATTTCCGGCTTGGCGCCGCGACCGGTGACCACCACGTGCTGCATCGGCGGACGCGCCTGCAAATCGCTGAGCACCTGATCGAGATCGAGGTAGCCGTGCTTGAGGGCGATGTTCAATTCGTCGAGCACCACCAGACCGATCGAAGGGTCGCGCAACAATTCGCGCGAGACTTCCCAAGCGGCGGTCGCCGCGGCGATGTCGCGCTGACGATCCTGGGTTTCCCAGGTGAAGCCTTCGCCCATGACGTGGAAACGCACCTGCTCGGGGAAGCGGCGGAAAAACAATTCTTCGCCAGTGCTGTTGCGGCCCTTGATGAACTGCACCACGCCGCATTGCATGCCGTGGCCCATGGCGCGGGCGAGCATGCCGAATGCCGAGCTGCTCTTGCCTTTGCCGTTGCCGGTCAGCACCAGCACCAGGCCACATTCGTCGGGCGAGTTGGCGATGCGTTCGTCGATCACGGCTTTCTTGCGCTGCATGCGCGCCAGATGGCGTTCGTCACGCTCGGGGGAATCAGTCATGGGGGGAGCTCTCCGTTGAGGCTGGATAACGGCGGGCAGGCACAAGAATAGAAGGCAAAAAGCCTGGCATCGCCCACCGTGATGCCGCTGAGATGGATCAGGCCGGTCTCCGGGCTCATGAGCGGCGTTTCGCCTGACTGCGCGCCTTCCCGCTTCTTTCGAGGCAGTGGCTCAAGGCGCAGTTTTCACTCATTTACCGTTGCGGGGGCAGCGCCGGGATCGTCGTGGCTTCGCTTGAAGACCACACTCACCGGCTTCCCTGTTTCACTCTGTCGACGCGGGGCCACAGAGCACCTGAAACAAGCGGCGAAGGTTAGAGGGTTGGGGGTGGAGCGTCAATTGAAGAGGCGCTTTGCGCGCGAATAACTGCCGCTGATCAAATGTGCAGCGGCAATCTTGTGCCAGACTGTGACAAGTGATATCAAAGAGCCATGCTTTTTCTGAAAAGCCCACTACAACAATAAGGATGACGACGATGCAAGGCATGATCATCAGCAACCCGCGCCTGGAATTCCTGCGCCCGGTGCTGGAACGCTGGTTTGACTGTATCGATCGCTACAACACCGTTCGCGGCGACAACGACACGCCGTACTGGCACGACGAAAAAGCCAATCTCGGCCTGCTCGCGGCAGCGGCGTGGATGGCTGAAATGGTCACGCTGAACGACACGGCCACGCGCAAACAGAACGAAGAAGGCGAACGCAATGCTCGCGCAGATCTGCTGATTGCCGGCGCCGAAGACCGCGCGTTCATTCAGGCCACGCAACGCTGGCCACGGGTCAACAACCTCAACCTGACCCAGGCCCTGCTCGACATCACCGCTGATGCCAAGCGCATCAGCTACGCCAGCGATCTCAAGCTCGGTTGCCTCTTCGTCGCCCCGCAAAAGCTCCAGCACAGCGCCAGCCCTGAAGAACTGCAGGACATGGTCGACGACCTGCAAAAGGAACACACCTGCGCCGTAGCCTGGTATTTCCCCTACGCCTATCGCAAATTGCACAGCGACGCGGGCAACTATCATCCGGGCATCGCCGTGCTGTTCAAGGAAGCACGCGGTTGAGCAGTTGAACCATCGGGCCTGCGCCCTCCTCTATGTTTAGGAATGCATTCATAGGGAAGATCAGCAATGCGCAAGGCCCAACTCGCTCTTATCATCGCCGTCGCAGGCGGGCTCGCCGCCTGCGGTGAAACCTCCAGCCTGCAAGTCTCCGACGGCACCGGCCCGTCGCCGAAACTGCCCGAACCGAACAAGACGCTGATCCCGACAGTCAACATCGCCCCGGCGGTGGGCTGGCCGGACGGCGCGAAACCGACCGCAGCGGCCGGCACTCAGGTCGCGGCGTTTGCCGAAGGCCTCGATCACCCGCGCTGGCTCTACGTACTGCCCAACGGCGATGTGCTGGTGGCGGAAACCAATGCGCCGCCCAAGCCCGATGACAGCAAAGGCATTCGTGGCTGGGTGATGAAGAAAGTCATGGGCAAGGCCGGTGCCGGCGTACCCAGCCCGAACCGCATCACCCTGCTGCGTGATGCCGACCACGATGGCGTCGCAGAAACCCGCACGGTATTTCTGCAGAACCTCAACTCGCCGTTTGGCATGACGCTCGTCGGCAATGATTTGTACGTTGCCGACACCGACCGCCTGCTGCGCTTCAACTACGAGCCGGGCGCCACCGAGATCAAAACCCAACCGATCAAAGTCGTCGACTTGCCCGGCGGCACGCTGAATCACCACTGGACCAAGAACGTCATCGCCAGCAAGGACGGCAACAAGCTCTACGTCACCGTCGGCTCGAACAGTAACGTCGGCGAAAACGGTCTGGATCAGGAAGAAGGCCGCGCGGCGATCTGGGAAGTGGATCGGGCGACCGGCAATCACCGGATCTTCGCCTCGGGCATCCGCAACCCCAACGGCCTTGCCTGGGAACCCACCAGCGGCGCCTTGTGGACAGCGGTCAACGAGCGTGACGAAATCGGCAGCGATCTGGTGCCGGACTACATCACCTCGGTCAAGGACGGCGGCTTCTATGGCTGGCCGTTCAGCTACTACGGGCAACACGTCGATGTGCGAGTCAAACCGCAGAATCCTGATCTGGTGGCCAAGGCCATCGCTCCGGATTACGCGGTCGGTCCGCACACCGCTTCGCTGGGCCTGACCTTCGCCGAGGGCAACAGCCTGCCGGCGCAATTCAAGGAAGGCGCATTCATTGGCCAGCACGGCTCGTGGAACCGCAAACCGCACAGCGGCTACAAGGTGATTTTCGTGCCGTTTACTGGCGGCAAGCCGACCGGGCAGCCGGTGGATGTGCTGACCGGTTTCCTCGACAAGGACGAGAATGCGCTGGGCCGCCCGGTGGGCGTGGTGATCGATCAGCAAGGTGGCTTGCTCGTGGCGGATGATGTCGGGAACAAAGTGTGGCGTGTGTCGGCCAGCAAATAAGCTAAGCACGACGTAAAAAAATGTGGGAGCGAGCCTGCTCGCGAAAGCGGTGTATCAGTCAAATCATTGTCGAATGACACTCCGCCTTCGCGAGCAGGCTCGCTCCCACAATTAGTTATGCATACGCGCTAGGGGTTATGCGCCAACTGCCCCGGCTGCAACACCCGCTTGGCGCTCAGATACGCCTTCTGCCAATAGGCCTTCGACAGGCTATCAAGCTTGACCGTGCCGCCAGTGGCCGGTGCGTGCACGAAGCGACCCTCGCCGACGTAAATCCCCGCGTGACTGACCTGCGAGCCGCCATTGGTGGCGAAGAAAATCAGGTCGCCGGTCTGCAAGCCTTCCTTGCCAACATTCGGCGCCTGCATGACGATCATTTCGCGGGTCGAGCGTGGCAGCGAAATCCCCGCCGCGTCGCGGTAGACGAAACCGATCAGACCACTGCAATCGAAACCGGAATCTGGCGTGTTGCCGCCCCAGCGATACGGCGTGCCGACCAGGCCGAGGGCGCGGAACAGCACGTCTTCAGCAACGGGAGAAAAAGCCTGGGAAGGACCGAACACGATCGGCGCGCGAACCACGGGGGCTGGCGGCGGTGTACGGCTGGCGCAGGCGCTGAGCAGCGCGGCGCAAAGGATCAAGGTGAGGCGGGCCGACATCGTCATAAGCAGAACATCCTGATCTGGCTGCGGCTTTCTCTGCCGAATGGACAGAAACAAAACCGCCTGCGTCATCACGCAGGCGGTTTGCCATCAATATAGATTCAGGATTCTAGCGGCTACGCGGCAAACTTCAAGTAAGACTTTAACTTCACCTTGTAAAGTTTAGGTCTACTCCGTTGCCGTGCCGTTTTGTCGCCGCGAACGCAGCGACATGCAGGTTACTTGCGAGCGGTGACCACGGTCGGCGCCATGGCGAGTGCACGCTTGGCTTCGATGAAAGTCTTGCTCCAGTAGCTGTCACCCAGGCTGTCGATGCGAACACCGCCGCTGCGACGACTGCTGGAGTGGATGAACTGATTGTCACCCAGGTAGATCCCGGCGTGACTGACACGACCGCGACGACCATTGGTGGCGAAGAACAGCAGATCACCCGGCTCAAGGTTGCTGCGCGAAACCAGCGGCGCATCAACGTTGATCATTTCGCGAGTCGAGCGCGGCAGGTTCATGCCGGCCTCTTCGCGGAACAGGTAACCGATGAAACCGCTGCAATCGAAGCCGGCTTCAGAAGTACCGCCGAAACGGTAACGGGTACCGATCAGGGACATGCCGCGTTCGAGGATGCTGTCAGCCAGTACAGGAAGCTGATAAGGCTTGCTGCCGTTGAACTGGTTGAGTTCTTTTTCGGTGTCCAGCTCTTCCTGGGAAATAACGGAAGACTGGGCGGTAGCAGAATTCTTGACCTGTTGCGGCGGCTCTTGAACCGGAGAATGAGCAGCACAACCGAATAACAGGGTAACGAGTGCGAGAGGCACGAGGGGTGCGAAGCGCTTTAGCATGGGCACGACCGTGGCTGATAGTTGTAAAGAAGCCGAGACTATGCCCGCTATCGTCCTCATTTGCAAATTCAATCGAACTTTATGTGACTTCCCGGTTTCGCGTTTACATCTAAGCGCGTAACTCGTCTGGCCGGTGGATCGCCGCAGATACGCGGGTTTTCTGGCGCCTGAAAGCTGGCAAAAGCCCACTACTACCAGCCAAGAGTTTCCTTGAGGAAGGGAATGGTCAGCTTGCGTTGCGCTTGCAGGGACGCCTGATCAAGCTGCTCGAGGAGATCGAACAGCGCGCTCATGCTCCGCGTGCCGCGAGTGAGAATAAAGTGCCCGACTTCATCGGTCAGGTGCAACCCACGACGTGACGCGCGCAATTGCAGCGCACGCAATTTGTCTTCATCGGAGAGCGGGCGCATCTGGAATATCAGCGCCAGGGTCAGACGGGATTTCAGGTCAGCCAGCTTCACAGGCAGTTCGCGCGGTGAAGTGGACGCGGCGATCAGCAGGCGCCGGCCGCTGTCACGCAGACGGTTGAACAGATGAAACATCGCCTCTTCCCAGTCGGCCTTGCCGGCAATCACCTGCAAGTCATCCAGGCAGACCAGTTCGTACTGTTCAAGGTTGTCGAGGATTTCCACGCCGCGGTCCATCAACTCGGCCAGCGGCAGATACACCGCCGGTTCGCCCATCTGCTCGAAGCGCAGGCACGCGGCCTGCAACAGATGCGTGCGCCCGACGCCGTGCTTGCCCCACAGGTAGATCAGGCTCTCCGTCCACCCGGCGTCGGCTTCGCAAAGACGCTCGACATAGCCGAGTGCAGCGGCATTGGCGCCTGGGTAGTAGTTGATGAAGGTGGCGTCGTCACGCAGACGCACACCTAGGGGCAGCTGAATCGGTTTCATGCTGACTGAACAGTTCTCAAAGGAACCGTTAGTGGCCTCTGTGTAAAGTTGGCGAAGTTTATACCCGTGAGGCTGAGCGCACAATGCGACAGACCCCAAGCAAAATCAAAGGTTTGCGTTGACGCAGCGGTTTTGTGACGGATTCTCTGGCGCCCTCGCCTGCACGACACGGGCCAGCCCGGCCAAGCGCCGGGCTGGCCCTCGCATCACAGCTCGGGTTCGTCGACGCCGCTGTAGATCCCGGAATCCTTATACAAGTCGTGGACATGACGCACCAGCACCATGATCACCGCCGCCACCGGCAACGCCAGCAGAACGCCGGTGAAACCGAACAGCTCGCCGCCAGCAAGGATCGCGAAGATCACCGCCACCGGGTGCAGGCCGATGCGGTCCCCGACCAGTAGAGGCGTCAGCACCATGCCTTCCAGTGCCTGACCGACCATGAACACTGCGACGATCCCGACCATCGGGTACAGATCGCCACCGAACTGGAACAATCCGGCGATCAGCGCCGCGCCAATGCCAATGACAAAACCCATGTACGGCACTATCGCCGCGAGTCCGGCAATCAGGCCGATCAACAGCCCTAGCTCGAGACCGACGATCATCAGGC
Source organism: Pseudomonas sp. Sample_14 (assembly GCF_004307515.1). Lineage (NCBI taxonomy): Bacteria > Pseudomonadati > Pseudomonadota > Gammaproteobacteria > Pseudomonadales > Pseudomonadaceae > Pseudomonas > Pseudomonas sp. Sample_14. Next base: position 49,179 of record NZ_RCOC01000084.1, read on the forward strand.
CTGCCGCGTAGATCACCCCCAGCGCAACCATCACCAGCAACTGCCCGCGCACGAACGCGCCGAGCACTTCGTGGCACTCGCCCGCCAGCGCAACCACGCGCTCTTCGCGATCACGGGGCAGCAGGCTGCGGATCTTGCCCATCATCACGTCCCAGTCGCGCAGCAGGTAGAAGCTCACCACCGGAATCAGCACCAGGTTTGCCAGCCAGCCGATCAGCGCCAGGCTCGAGGCCGTCGCCTGACTCAGCACCACGCCGACGATGTCGGTGGTCTGGCCCATGTGCTCGCTGATCGCAGCTTTGACCTTATCGAATTTCCAGAAGCCGTCCGACAGCCCCAGTTTCGCTTGCGCCCACGGCACAGCGGTGTGCTGCAACCAGTCGAGCATCTGCGGCGCCAGCTCGTACAGACGCAGCAACTGCTTGGCGAGCATTGGTACCAGCACCAGCAGCAACGCGGTGACGATCAAGGTGAACAAGGCAAACACGGCAATCACGCCCCAGGTTCGCGACAGCCCGAGCCGTTCCAGACGATCCACCAGCGGGTCGAACAGATAAGCCAGCAACAACGCGACCAGAAACGGCGTGAGGATCGGGTGCAGCAACCATACAAACGCGCAAAGCAGGACTACCCCACCGAGCCAGAACCAACGCCGCGTATCGGCCATTTACCACTCCTGATGCTTCTATATAAGGAAAGACTTACCAGCGGAACCGCAACGACGGTGCCGCCGCTGCCGGGGTTGGCGCTGCCACCGCAGGCGTACCATCCGCCGCTGGCTGGGCAGGCGCTACCGGGGCCGGCGTTTCGGCCGGCAGTTCCTGCAACTTCGCCAGCGACAATTGCGCGCGCAATTGATCGACGCTGCCATTGACCCGGTAGACGATGCGATCACCCTGCACGCTTTGCAGACGCACGCCGAACGGTTCGAGTAACCGCAGCAGCGCCGCATAATGCTCCAGATTCATGCCCTGCACTTCCAGGGTCTGCTGACCCGACGCGCCGGGCTTGGCGACAAATCGCGGCGCCAGACGCTCGGCTACCGCCAGCATCACCGCATCGGCAACAGCTGCCTGATCGGCGCCCTGTACGCTGCCGGCCTCTTTCTGATCACCGAGCCACAAGCGCCATTTCGCCTGCCACTGCCCGCCCTCTTCGCGCGCGTGCACCGCCAGCAAGGCGTCGGCGTTGTAGCGTTCCGAAGCACTGCGCAGGGGCGCGGGATCAGCGCTTTCCAGCGCCGGTGCGGTGGCAACCAGTTGCTCACTGAGATCAGCCAGTGGCAAACGCAGTGGCAAACCGCGATGTTGTGCGGCTGTGCGCAATGCTGAGGCTGCGGTTTGACCGTCACCGACCAGACTCGCACCTTCGGTCGAGTCGTTCAGCCACCAGCCGAGGATCGACGGTCGACTGGCGCCCCACACCGGCAACCCGGCCCGGCGCAAGGCCTGCTCGGTGGTTGCCGGATCGAAGTCGACTTTCAGCACTTCCGGTGGCCCGGCGTCGAAACCGAACTGGCTGATGATCTGCTGCGGATCCTTGCGAATCGGCGCCAGCCCCGGGTTCTGCGCGGCTTTCGGGTCGCCGGTCAGGCGCAGCACCAAGGTATCGAGCGCCGCCTGCGTGGCGCGATCACGCTCTTGCGGTGCCTGGCCGTTGACTGGCTGACGCACCTGATACAGGCCTTTGAGGTTTTCGGCATGGCTCGCCAGGCTGACCAGCGTCAGGCAGCCTACAAATAACAATTTACAAAAACGCATGGAAAATTCCCGTCGACAGGAGCGGCTGGAACACGCCGCGTGAACCGTTTGAGCAAGGCTGTGACCCCCTCCCCTGGCAAAACATTCACACGGTGGCGGTAAGTTTTTGCACAGTCCTAACGATAGACGGTTAATCGCCACACCTTATACAGGCAGTCATACCCTGCGATTGCAAAAAATTTCCGCCGATATGGCCCTGCCCGTCGGTGCGAGGATGGCCGCTGCCCCTCAAGCCTGATAAAATCGCGCGCCTTCGCAGACCGGCAACAGCCGGGCCCCTCGAAACTCGCGTGAGGCGATCGCCCATCGAGTTCGATGTTCCCGCTGAACTCGGTCGTAACCCCTGAATCCCCTCCCCTAAAGGCCTGGATCATGAGCAAGCAACCCTCCCTGAGCTACAAGGACGCCGGTGTAGACATCGACGCCGGTGAAGCATTGGTCGAACGCATCAAGAGCGTCGCCAAGCGCACTGCGCGCCCGGAAGTCATGGGCGGCCTGGGCGGTTTCGGCGCCCTCTGCGAAATCCCGGCCGGCTACAAGCAGCCAGTGCTGGTCTCCGGCACCGACGGCGTCGGCACCAAGCTGCGCCTGGCGCTGAACCTGAACAAGCACGACAGCATCGGCATCGACCTGGTCGCCATGTGCGTCAACGATCTGGTGGTGTGCGGCGCCGAGCCGCTGTTCTTCCTCGACTACTACGCCACCGGCAAACTGAATGTCGACACCGCTGCCCAAGTGGTTACCGGCATCGGCGCTGGCTGCGAACTGTCGGGTTGCTCGCTGGTTGGCGGCGAAACCGCTGAAATGCCAGGCATGTATGAAGGCGAAGACTATGACCTGGCCGGCTTCTGCGTCGGCGTCGTGGAAAAGGCGGAAATCATCGACGGCTCGAAAGTCGCCACCGGTGACGCCCTGATCGCCCTGCCATCGTCCGGCCCGCACTCCAACGGCTACTCGCTGATCCGCAAAATCATCGAAGTCTCCGGTGCCGACATCGAGAACACCCAGCTCGACGGCAAACCGCTGACCGACCTGCTGATGGCCCCGACCCGCATCTACGTCAAGCCACTGCTCAAGCTGATCAAAGACACCGGCGCTGTGAAGGCCATGGCCCACATCACCGGTGGCGGCCTGCTCGACAACATCCCACGCGTGTTGCCAAAAGGCGCGCAAGCAGTGGTTGACGTGGCCAGCTGGTCTCGCCCGGCGGTGTTCGACTGGCTGCAAGAGAAAGGCAACGTTGATGAAACCGAAATGCACCGCGTGCTCAACTGCGGCGTCGGCATGGTCATTTGTGTAGCTCAGGAGCACGTTGAAGTTGCGCTGAACACCCTGCGTGACGCCGGCGAGCAGCCTTGGGTCATCGGTCAGATCGCCGTGGCCGCCGAGGGCGCTGCGCAGGTCGAGCTGAAGAACCTCAAGGCTCACTGATGCCAAAGTCCTGTGATGTCGTGGTGCTGTTGTCCGGCACCGGCAGTAACTTGCAGGCTCTGATCGACAGCACGCGGACCGGCGACAGCCCGGTCCGCATCGCTGCGGTGATTTCCAACCGCGCCGACGCCTACGGCCTGCAACGCGCCCGCGACGCGGGTATCGCCACCCGCTCGCTGGATCACAAAGCATTCGAGGGCCGCGAGGCCTTCGATGCCGCGTTGATCGAACTGATCGACCAATTCAACCCCAAACTCGTGGTACTGGCCGGCTTCATGCGCATTCTCAGCGCTGATTTCGTGCGCCACTACCAGGGTCGCCTGCTTAACATCCACCCGTCGCTGCTGCCCAAATACAAAGGGTTACACACTCATCAGCGCGCGCTGGAGGCCGGCGACACGGAACATGGCTGCTCCGTGCACTTCGTCACCGAGGAACTCGATGGCGGACCACTGGTCGTACAAGCAGTATTACCGGTAGAGTTGCACGACACGCCGCAGAGTCTGGCGCAACGAGTCCACGCTCAGGAACACCTGATCTACCCGATGGCAGTACACTGGTTTGCCGAAGGCAGGCTGACACTCGGTGACCAGGGTGCTTTACTCGACGGCCAGTTACTCGCCGCCAGCGGCCACTTGATTCGACACTAGGAGATATTATGCGTCGCGCCCTGCTCTTCGCTTGCGCTCTGCTCGCCCTGCCCTTCGCGCAGGCAGCGGACCTTCAACCGTTCTCCGCCAGTTACACCGCCGACTGGAAGCAGCTGCCCATGAGCGGCACCGCCGAACGCAGCCTGACCAAGGAAGCCAACGGCGTCTGGAAGCTCAGCTTCAAGGCATCGATGATGATCGCCAGCCTGACTGAAGAAAGCACCCTGAAGCTGGACAAGGACACGCTGCTGCCGCAGTCCTACCACTTTGAGCGTGGCGGTCTGGGCAAAGCGAAAAAGGCTGATCTGGACTTCGACTGGGCCAACAAACTGGTGACCGGCACCGACCGTGGCGACGCGGTGAAAATCCCGCTGAACCGTGGCATGGTCGACAAGTCGACCTACCAACTGGCGCTGCAGCACGACGTTGCCGCCGGCAAGAAAAGCATGAGCTATCAGGTGGTTGATGATGGCGAAGTCGATACCTATGACTTCCGCGTGCTGGGTTCGGAAAAGGTCGACACCAAGGCCGGCCAGATCGACGCGATCAAGGTCGAACGCGTGCGCGATCCGACACAAAGCAAGCGCATCACCGTGCTGTGGTTCGCCAAGGACTGGGATTACCTGCTGGTGCGTCTGCAACAGGTCGAGACTGACGGCAAGGAGTACAACATCATGCTCCAGGACGGCACGGTTAACGGCAAAACCGTTAAAGGCAGCTGATCCATAGCAGAACAAAGAGCCCCGCGAACGCGGGGCTTTTGTTTATCTGTTCGATGATACTGCGCGGCGGCCTACCCCTCACCCCAGCCCTCTCCCGAGGGAGAGGGAGCCGACCGAGGTGACTGCCGCTAACCATCGAGCTGAGAAACCGAGTCGAATATGGATTCCAAAGCATCGCAGGATTAGTCCCCTCTCCCTCCGGGAGAGGGTTAGGGTGAGGGGCTTTTGAAGGTCAAACTCACACCGAAAACCGCGCCACCATCCCGTTCAGATCCACCGCCAACTTCGACAACTCCTGACTCGCCGCACTGGTCTGATTGGCCCCCGCCGATGTCTGCATTGCCAGATCACGAATATTCATCAGATTGCGATCCACCTCGCGCGCCACCGCTGCCTGCTGTTCCGAGGCGCTGGCGATGACCAGATTGCGCTCGTTAATCAAGGTAAACGCCGAGGCAATTTCGTCCAGGGCCGAGCCTGCGCTCTTCGCCAGCTCGAGGGTCGAGCGTGCCCGAGAATTGCTCTGCTGCATCGAGCTGACCGCCGAATCGGTGCCCTGCTGAATCCCGCCGATCATCTGCTCGATTTCCTGGGTCGACTGCTGGGTGCGATGAGCCAGCGCCCGCACTTCATCCGCCACCACTGCAAAGCCACGCCCGGCATCGCCGGCGCGCGCGGCTTCGATCGCGGCGTTGAGGGCGAGCAGATTGGTCTGTTCGGCGATCGAGCGAATCACGTCCAGCACTTTGCTGATGCCATGAACCTTTTGCGCCAGCGCCTCGACCTGCGCGGCATTATTGGTGACATCGCCAGCGAGAAACTCGATCGACGTCACCGTCTGCTGCACTTGCTCGCGCCCTTGGCGGGCGATGCGGTCGGATTCGCGGGAAGCTTCAGACGTGGCCACGGCGTTGTTCGCCACCTCTTCCACCGCTGCTGTCATCTGGTTGACCGCAGTGGCGGCCTGTTCGATTTCCTGACTTTGCTGATGCAAGCCGCGAGTGGCGTCTTCAGTGACGCTGCTGAGTTCTTCGGCAGCCGAGGCCAATTGCGTGGACGACTCGGAGATTCGGCGGATCGTGTCGCGCAGATTGTGCTGCATGCTTTTCAGCGCTTGCAGCAGACGCGCCGGCTCGTCTTTGCCAACGATGTGAATGTCACCGGTCAAATCCCCACCGGCCACCACTTCGGCCACGCTGAGCGATTGCGACAACGGCACGACAATGCTGCGCGTCAGCAGCAACGCCAGGCCGACGGTAATCAGCGCAGCCATGGCGATCATTACTGCGACCCACACCCGCGATTGTTTGAAGACCAAGCGCGCTGCCTCAGTGGCGAGACCGGCATTTTGCTTGTTCAACTCGACCAGATCGCGCAGAGTCAAAGCAATCTCATCGGCCAGCGGACTCATCTGATCATTGAGAATCGCCGAAGCGTCTGCCACCCGATTCTGCGCTGACAGCTGCAGGACTTGCGCCTGCAGTTCCAGGTATTTGTGCTCGGCAACCTTGAAGCGATCAAACAGCGCGCGCTCTTCCGGCAAAACGATCAACGCGTCATAACGCTGCTGCGCTTCGCTCAAGCCACTGCGCAGCTCGTCGAGCTTGGCGACATTCTGCTCCAGTGCCTTGGGGTCACGGTTGAGCAACAGGCGCATGGTCAGTGCGCGCAGGCGCAGCATGTCCTGACTCATCTCACCGACCGCCATCACGCTTGGCAGCCAGTTGTTGTCGACTTCATCGGACTGCGCACGCATGTTCGACATTTGCAGCAAGGCGAACGCGCCAAGGGCAAACACCATCAGGGCCAGCAGGCCAAAACCGAGACCGGCACGCGGGGCAATATTGAGACTACGGATATTCATCACTCTGGCTCCTTCCAAAAGCGCTGCATCAGCCTGCAGCGGGTTGCTTTAGAAGGTATCGGCATTGCCGTGAAATTGCGTAAGACGAAAAGGCGATAGGCAGACGAGCGGCTAGTCCGAACCCCTGGCTTTGACGTTTCAGCGCGGAGCAGCGGGTTTTTCCGTGTTGCGCGGCAATATCGCCAGGAAGTTATCCCGCGCGACTTTGCGCGCCACCGCTTCCGGCAGCGCATCGAGAAACGGCTTGTAGCTGTGCATTTCCTGACCGAGTTTGTTGAACCGTCCTACTACGTCAGAGCCGAGCATGAAGCGCTCGGGATACTTTTCCACCAGCGCCAGCCATTCGGCGCGGGGCTTGCCCTGCTCGTCCAGCAAGTACGGCGTGAGCATGCTCCACGACAGGTCGATAAACAGATTCGGATAAACCTCAAGCATGCGCGTCAGGGTTGGCAGGAGAAACGGCAACTGGGTCTGATGCCGATGGATCTCGGCGCTGGTGCCGGCGTGCGCCCAGATGAATCGCGTGTGCGGATGATTGCGCAGCGGCTCTTCGACCTCCTTCAGGTACAGCGGATTTTTCTCACGCTTGGAAGTGATGTTGGAATGCAGCATCACCGGCAGATCATTTTCCGCGGCGAGGTGATAGATCTTGGTCATCGCCTCGTTGTTGGCCCGGGGTGTATCGCCGGAGGTCAGCGCGGTCAGGTCATCGTGCCGGGTGAACACCTCGCCGATGCCCTGCCACAAACCCGGATACAGGTCGAGCATGCGCTGGATGTGCGCGGCGGAATTCTTGTCATTGGGATTGAAGCCGGACAGGAACGGATGAAAGTACTGGCGCTGCTCCGGCGCGAGTTTCTGCACCGCATCGGCAATGATCACATCGGTGGCGCTGTACCAATAGGCATCGGCGTCATCGCCGGCGTAATAACGCGGGCGCTTGGGTTCGTCTTCATGCCATTTCTTCGCCACGGGAATACCGGAAATCATGACGTGCTCGATGGAATTTTCTTTCATGGCCGTGAGCAATTTCTGCATGCCGGCGCTTTCCTGGAAAAAATCCACGTAATGCAGGTGCGCATCGCTGTAGGTGTATTCGCGGGCACTGGCGCTGCCAGCGAACAGCAGCAGACAGGCAAGACTCAGACGAGACAAGGACACAAGTAATCTCCGGCAGATGGGCATAGCCTAGACCGCGCCCGAACGACAAGGGTTCATCCCTGCCGAAAAGCGGAACGCCCACTGCCGCGAATGCTCTATAACTGCAAGGTCTGCTTTGATCGAACGATTTCTCCTGCCGCCTGTGAGGTTTCCATGACTGTTACCGTCAATACCGTCTCTGCCGAAGGTTTTCGTCACACCGTCCAGATCGACGACCACGAATTGTTTGCCGATGTACCGAAAACCGCCGGAGGTGGAGGCACCGCACCAGAGCCACACGATTACTTCGACGCTGCGCTGGGCGCCTGCAAAGCGCTGACTGTGAAGATGTATGCGAAGAAAAAAAACATCCCGCTGACAGGCGTGGGAGTCGAGGTAAAGCGCGACAACAGCCAGGAACAGAAAGGCAAATACGCCCTGCATGTCACCCTTACCCTTAAAGGCGTACTCACCGACGCCCAGCGCGAGGAACTGCTGCGTGTGGCCGATCGCTGCCCGATTCACAAATTGATGACCACCAGCGAAGTCAGCATCGAAACTCACGCACCACAAGGCTTCGACAGCCAATAATCCTCCCGATGCCAGCGGCGGGTTATGCTTCTGGCATCACCCGCTCAGCCTGGAATGCACCATGGACACGCCACTCCTGATCATCCGCCCGCGCGCCGAAGACGTCGAAGGCCAGCCGATTCTGCGCCCGCTGCCGTCAGCCAAATGCCGCAACGTCGGGCCTTTCGTGTTTTTCGACCACATGCTCGAGACGATTTATCCGACGGGTAAAGGCATGGATATCCGCCAGCATCCGCACATTGGCCTGTCGACACTTACCTATCTGTTCGAAGGGCAATTGCAGCACAAGGACAGTCTGGGCTCCGATCAAGTGGTCGGTGCCGGCGATGTCAGCTGGATGACCGCCGGCAGCGCCATCGCCCACGTCGAGCGTACGCCAGCGCCACTGCTCGCCGAGACCTTCACCTTGCATGGCCTGCAAGTCTGGCTGGCCTCGCCCAAGGCACACGAACAGGGCCCGGGGCATTACAGCCATCACCCGGCAGCGATGCTGCCGGTCAGCGATAACCTTGGCGTGCAGATTCGCATGATTGCCGGGTCAGGCTTTTGCCTGGAATCGCCGGTGCCAGTGCTTTCTCCTACGCTGTATGCGGAAGTGAAGATGCAGACCGCGACCACCCTGCTGATTCCCACCGAGCATGAAGAACGCGCGGTGTACGTGTTGAGCGGTGATGCGCAATTGAATGGCGAGGCGATCGAGCCGCAAGCGCTGGTGGTGTTGCCAGCCGGCGAAGAGATGAGCCTGTTTGCCGAAAGCGATGTGCACGCGGTGGTGTTCGGCGGCGCCGCGCTGGACGGTCCGAGGCGGATCAACTGGAATTTTGTTGCAAGCGATTCGGCGGCGATTGATGAGGCACGGCGCAAGTGGGCGGCCAAGGATTGGCCGACGGTGCCGGGGGAAGTCGAGCGGATCGAATTACCGCGCTAGGCCGCTTACCCTCACCCCAGCCCTCTCCCAGAGGGAGAGGGCTGGGGTGAAGTGTCTTGCGTTATACATCGACCTGAAAAATCTCGGCGATTATGGATTCGCCTATTCACGTTCAGGTCGACGCCACTCCCGAGCCCCCCCAATCAGTCCCCTCTCCCTCCGGGAGAGGGCTAGGGTGAGGGGTTTTTCGCTTTTCGCTTTTAACCGTTGAACACTTCATCCAGCAGATCATGCATCGACTTGAACGCGCGCTTGGCGGTCTTTTCGTCGTACATCATCTTGCCCGGTACGTTGGCGTGCGGATCGGTAAACGAGTGCACCGCGCCGCCGTAGCTGAACAGTTGCCAGTCGACCTTCGCTGCGTTCATTTCCTCTTCGAACGCTGGCAGTTGCTCCTTCGGCACCAACGGATCGGATGCGCCATGCAGCACCAGCACCGAGCCCTTGATGTTCTTCGCATCCGCCGGGTTCGGCGAATCCAGCGTGCCGTGGAACGACACCGCCGCTTTCACCGGCGCACCCGTGCGGGCCAGGTCCAGCGCACAGCAACCACCGAAGCAGAAACCGAACACCGCCAGTTTCGAAGTATCCACCGCGGCTTCGCCCTGGCTCTGCAATTGCTCGAAAGCCACTTGCAGACGTTTGCGCAACAGCGCGCGGTCGTCCTTGAGCGGCATCATCGCTGCCAGCGCCTCATCAGCGTTCTGCGGACGCACGCTCTGGCCGTAGACATCCGCGATCAGCACCACGTAACCCTTGGCCGCGACCGACTTGGCGATGTCTTCGGCACCGGCGCTGACGCCCATCCAGTTCGGCGCCATCAGCAAACCCGGGCGCGCAGCCTTGTGCTCGGCGTCGAACGCCAGGCGACCTTCATAGGCCTGGCCGTCAATCTGATAGACCACGGAACGTACAGTGACTTGGCTCATTTCTGACTCCTGATTGAGTAAACACCAGAACGAAAAAACCCGCCGAAGCGGGTTTTTCCTACAACGTGATCAAACCGACAGTTCAACCAGCAGCTTGTTCAGCCGGCGCACGTAAGCGGCCGGATCCTTCAAGCTGTCGCCAGCCGCCAGGGCAGCCTGATCGAAGAGGATGTGCGACAGGTCGCCAAAACGCTCTTCGCTCTGCTCGCCATCGAGTTTCTCGATCAGCGGGTGGCTCGGGTTGAATTCGAAGATCGGCTTCGAATCCGGGACTTTCTGCCCGCTGGCTTCGAGGATCTGGCGCATTTGCAGGCCCAGGTCCTGTTCGCCGATGGCCAGAATGGCCGGCGAATCGGTCAGACGATGGGATACGCGGACTTCAGCCACGGAATCACCCAGCGCAGTTTTCAGACGCTCGACCAGCCCTTCTTTGGACTTGGCGACTTCTTCTGCGGCTTTCTTGTCCTCTTCCGAGTCCAGGTTGCCCAGATCGAGGTCACCGCGCGCCACGTCGACAAACGTCTTGCCGTCGAATTCGCTGAGGTAGCTCATCAGCCACTCGTCGATGCGATCGGTCAGCAGCAGCACTTCGATGCCTTTCTTGCGGAAGACTTCCAGGTGCGGGCTGTTCTTGACCTGCGCGTAGGTTTCACCTGTGAGGTAGTAGATCTTGTCCTGACCTTCCTTGGCGCGGGCCAGGTAGTCAGCCAGACCGACAACCTGCTCGCCGTCGTCGCCCTGGGTCGATGCGAAACGCAGCAGACCGGCAATTTTCTCTTTGTTGGCGAAGTCTTCTGCCGGGCCTTCTTTCATGACCTGACCGAAGTTTTTCCAGAAGCCTTTGTATTGCTCAGGCTCGTTCTTCGCCAGTTTTTCCAGCATGTCGAGCACACGCTTGGTCAGCGCGGTTTTCATCGAATCGATGATCGGGTCTTTCTGCAGGATCTCACGCGACACGTTCAGCGACAGGTCGTTGGAATCGACCACGCCTTTGATGAAGCGCAGGTACAGCGGCAGGAACGACTCGGCCTGATCCATTACAAACACACGCTGCACGTACAGCTTCAGGCCTTTCGGCGCTTCACGCTGATACAGGTCAAACGGCGCGCGGGCCGGCACGTACAGCAGCGAGCTGTACTCGAGCTTGCCTTCAACCTTGTTGTGGCTCCACGACAGCGGATTTTCGAAGTCGTGAGCGATGTGTTTGTAGAACTCCTGGTATTCCTCGTCTTTGACTTCAGTGCGCGGACGGGTCCACAGCGCGCTGGCACGGTTGACGGTTTCCCATTCAACGGCTGGAGCCTCTTCGCCTTCGGCCGGAGTGACTTCCTTCGGCAGTTCGATCGGCAAAGCGATGTGGTCGGAGTACTTCTTGATAATGTTGCGCAGACGCCAGCCATCCGCGAACTCGTCTTCGCCGGATTTCAGGTGCAGGACGATGCGGGTGCCGCGCTCTGGCTTGTCGATGGTGGCGACTTCGAACTCGCCCTCGCCTTTCGACGACCAGTGCACGCCTTCGCTGGCGGCAGTGCCGGCGCGACGGCTGTAAACATCAACCTTGTCGGCAACGATGAAGGCCGAGTAGAAGCCGACACCGAACTGGCCGATGAGGTGCGAATCTTTCTTCTGATCGCCGGACAGGTTTTTCATGAAGTCGGCGGTGCCGGATTTGGCGATGGTCCCCAGGTGGGTGATCACATCGTCACGGTTCATGCCGATACCGTTGTCTTCGAGGGTGACGGTCTTGGCGTCCTTGTCGAAGCTCACACGGATTTTCAGGTCAGCGCCACCTTCGAGCAACTCAGGCTTGGCCAGGGCTTCGAAGCGCAGCTTGTCGACAGCGTCAGAGGCGTTCGAGATCAATTCGCGAAGGAAAATTTCCTTATTCGAATACAGCGAATGGATCATGAGGTGCAGCAGCTGCTTTACCTCGGTCTGGAAGCCCAGGGTTTCCTTTTGAGTTTCCACACTCATGGTCATCAAACTCCAATCAGATGGCAGTGGCCGCGACCCGAAATGGTCTGCGGCGGGTTGTCATCTGAGTTGGGGGCGCTGTTCAGGATTTCAAGGGCTCATCAATTTTGAAGTGCGCGCGGGCGGTGGCGATCGGTTCGGCCTCGGTACTCTGCCAGGCAGTTACCGCTACGTTAGCGACGCGACGGCCCTGACGGCAGACCTGACACCTGGCCCAAGTGTCGCGAAACTGCCCGGCGCGCAGGTAATCGAGGGAAAAATCGATGATCTTCGGCACACCCGGCGTGCCGGTGAAAATCAGCAAATGCAGGGCTGCGGCCAGCTCCATGAAGCCGGCAATCACGCCACCATGGATCGCCGGCAATAAAGGGTTACCAATGTTGTCCTTGTTCGCCGGCAGCTTGAACAAGAGCTCATCGCCAACCCGCGAACATTCGATACCGATCAGCCCGGCATAAGGAATCAACGCCAGCAGCGGCGCGTAATCGCCCTGCGCGTGAGCCTGTTGCAGCTGCTCCCTGAGATCGTTGCTCATTGGCTCGCTCCCTTGATCGCGCCCGCGAAACCCTTGCTGCCCTTCAGACCGATGCCCATGCGCATGAATGTGCCGACGACGTGGGCAATCGGTTGCTCGGGATCGTCCTGGTAAGCAAAACCACGGGCAAAGATCACGTCGGTGGTGACGCGATAGCACTGGGCAAAACCGTACACCGCTTTGTTCGGTTCAGCGGCGTGCATGTAGTCGATGCGCAGATCGAGGGTCGGACAGACTTCGAACTCCGGCAGCACGCACAGGGTCGACATGCCGCATGCAGTGTCCATCAATGAAGTGATGGCACCGCCGTGGATGACTCCGGTTTCGGGATTGCCGACGATTTTTTCGCTGTACGGCAGGATCACCGTCAGCCCTTCGCTGGAGGCACTGTGCACTTGCAGACCCAAGACCTGACAGTGGCGCAATGCCGATAAAAAGCGCGTCGCGCGCTCAAAAACGGGGTTTTCGGCCATGTGATAATTACTCGCGTTTGGGCCTTATGCCAGTAGTGAGAAAAGCGGCAAAAGTTCCGTGATAAAACAAACTTATATATCTGAAACAATTGAGGAACTTAACCCGTAGCGCCGAGTTCTTAAGGCCAGTAGTTATTTTCCATAAGGAGATACACCCCATGCGTAAGACTTTAGCTATTGCCTTGATGTTGACCGCTTCCCTCGGTCTCGCTGCCTGCGATAAAAAATCCGAGGACAAAGCTCAAGATGCCAACCAACATGCTGAGCAAGCTCAGCAAGACATGAACAAAGCTCAGGATAAAGTGAACGACGCAGCAAAAGAAAACGCCGAAGCTGCCAAAGCTCAGGCTGAATCGAACGCCGCTGCTCAAGAAGAAGCCGCCAAAAAGCAATAAGCTTTGTGGTGTGAAAGAAAACCCGCCAAGTGCGGGTTTTCTTTTGCCTGCGATTTACCGGTTAGAGCAACACGGTTCTAAAAGTCGGACTAATCATCAGCAACAACGAACAGATGAAGCCAACTAGCCACATCAGGCTGCGCAACTTCGCCAGATCCGCCAGATAGAACCACAGATAGAACACTCGCGAGATCACGAAGATGATCGCCAGCGCATCGATCAGCCAACCCGCGGTTTGCGTGGTGTGCGCCATCAGCACACCGACCGCGAACAGAATGAAGGCCTCGATGCTGTTCTGATGGGCCGCCAGCGCCCTCGCACCGAAGCCGGTCAACTGCGCCTGCTGCTGCCGAGGCAAGTGATTGTCATACCCGCCCTGCTCTTTCATGGCCTTGGCCACCGGCATGCGCGCCACGTAGATCAATAAAGCACTGATAAACACACACCAGAACGGAATACTCATCAAACAGCCTCTTTGTTCGCCTCAGGGACGGGCGCCTCTGTAGGGGTATAGACCATGACATCGAGAACGTCGGAATGAAACTCGCGGCGATACAACACCACCACCACGCCCGCGCTCATGATCATGAACAGCCACGGGCTGACGAACCACGCCAGCATGCTCATGCCGAAGTAATAAGAGCGCAGGCCGAAGTTGAACTGGTTGGCCGCCATCGAAATCACCCGCGCCGCCCGTGAAGCGAAGGCCTTGCGTTCCTGCTCGGTCACTTGGCGCTCGCCGATCATCGGCGCTGAACCGACCAGAATCGCCGCGAAGTTGTATTGGCGCATGCACCAGCTGAAAGTAAAGAACGCATAGACGAACACCAGTGCCAGGCACAGCAACTTGATCTCCGACATGCCCTGCGACGCCTGCTGCACCATCGGAATATCCGCCAACAACGACACGGCTCGGTCGGACGCACCGAGCACGGTGAGAATACCGGCGAGGATGATCAGCGTGCTGGATGCGAAGAACGAGGCGTTGCGCTCCAGATTGCCGATCACGCTGGCATCGGCGATGCGGTTGTCACGCAGCAGCATGCGGCGCATCCAGTCTTCGCGGTAAAGGTGCAACACGCTGGCCAGACACGCCGTATCACGGGCCTTCCAGGTGGCATAACGGGTGTAACCGCCCCAGCAGACGACAAACCAGACGGCGGCGAGCAGGTGGATCAGATTGGCTTGGATGAACGACATTCGTTGTCCTGAGCAAGAGGAATGATGGAGGGAACACTTCGTTTCGACGTGTTGGCTCGTAAAAAGACACGCTCATTGAAGAGTCAAATACATTCAAAATAGACCGCAGCTATCAGCTTTCAAAGGCTTATACCTGTCAACTCTGACAGTAGCGCCGAGGGTATGGCGAGGCATAAGGTCGTTTTCTCAAACGAGAACACTGACCGCTTCCCTATCAGACAAGGATTTGAGCATGACACCTTTGAACGCTGCGCTGCCCATTGACACAACGTTTGGCAACCGGGGGTACGCCGAGTCATTTGCTGCGGGAAGCCAGGCTTTGAACATCGCAGGCTTGCGCCCGGATGGAAAGATTCTTCTCGTGGGACAAACTTTTGTAGAGGGCAAGGCCAGTTTTCATTTGGCGCAATTACTGGCAGACGGTACTAACGATACTGGCTTCAACGAAAACGGTTTGATCGTAGGTACGTTTACAGGTTCGGGACAAGCCAGCGGCACTGGCGCCTGTCTTTATAAAGACGGTAAGGCGCTGCTTTTTGGGTATCAATATGATGAGGACCAAGGAACCCGATTTGCGCTTGCCAGATTCTTCGCTGATGGTGAAAGAGATCGCGATTTCGGTCCCGATGGGACGGTTTACGTCCCTTTCCTGCCACAGTCCGAATCGCAATTGCCAAAACCGGAAGCTTCCATCAAGTCGCAATCCAGAACCAGGTTAGTACTGACTGCTGATGAAAAAATCCTCGTCGGTCAAAGCGACCGACTGTTCAGACTTGATCAGAAAGGAGATTTCGATACCGCTTTCAACAACCAAGGCTGGCTGGATCTTGCAATGGGCATTGCTTCGATTTCAGTGGCAGAGGATGGAGTAATCACAGTCGCAGGTTCGAGGGCTGGAGAAGGAAAGATTGTGCGCCTGAACGTCGATGGAACACCCCATAAAGACTTCGGCGATGATGGCACCGGGACCGTCTACATTCCATCGGATTACCCGGCCAGCGTACGAAGCCTGATGTTACGTGCTGACGGCAGCTTCTTTGTTGCCGGCCAAGTCGACACATCGCCTGACGACGTTTGGGGTAAAGGACGCAAAGCAATGATGGCCGCGTACAACCCGAACGGTAGACCAAATCTCGCATTCAATCAGGGTAAGCCTGTTGTCACTGATCTTGGATTAACCGACGGTTGCACTTTGTTCGATCTAAGTGGAGAGCCTGAGGATGGTTTGGTTGTGGTGGGGAGTACAGGGCAAATAACCAGGGAGCAAATGCTTGCCTGCCGCTATCTGGCAACGGGTGAACTGGACACAACCTTTGGGGATGGCAAGGGATACGTTACTCACTCTATGGGGCCCGGTATGCAATGGATCTCGGTGGCAGTGCAGCCCGACAAGCGAATACTCCTGAGCCGTGACAGCGACAACGTCAATGTGGGAGCTCTGGTCGTACGTTATCTGGGCTGAGGATTATCAGCTCTGATAAAAAATGCCCCGTATCGATTGATACGGGGCATTTCTGTTTAACCGGGGCTGACCCACTTGTGGCGGGTCCGAACCCCGTCAGGCAGTGACTTCGCTGCGCTTGCCCAGCAGGCGATCACAGACCACGGCGACCACCAGGGTCATCACGCACGGCACCAGCCACGCCAGACCCTGCTCGCTCAGCGGCAGATGGGTCAGCTGAGTTGGCATCCAGTCGGCCAGACCAGCGCCTTTCAAGGCGTCGATGGTGCCGAACAGGAACGACACCAGCATCACCGGGCCAAGAATGCGCCCGTGCTCATGCCAGAAATCCTTGCAGAAGCTCAGTGCGACCAGAACGATGCACGGCGGGTAGATCGCGGTGAGTACCGGAATCGAGAAGGCGATCAGTTTGGTCAGACCGAGGTTGGAGACCAGCAGCGAGAACGCTGCGAGGATAATCACCAGCGTCTTGTAGGACAGTGGCAGCACACGGCTGAAGTACTCAGCACAGGCACAGGTCAGACCGACCGCCGTGACCAGACACGCCAGCGAGATCAGCACCGCAAGGAAACCGCTGCCCAGCGAACCGAAGGTGTGCTGCACGTAAGCATGCAACACCGCCGCGCCGTTGGTGGCGCCGACCGCGACTTCATGGCTGCCGGACCCGAGGCGGAACAGGCTGACGTAGACCAGTGCCAGACCCACGCCGGCAATCAGCCCGGCAATGATCGCGTAACGGGTGATCAGCGCTGGCGACTCGACGCCACGGGAGCGGATCGCGTTGACGATAACGATGCCGAATACCAGTGCGCCAAGGGTATCCATGGTCAGGTAACCATTGATGAAGCCTTGGGAAAACGGTGCCGCCACATACTCTGGAGTGCCGTGACCGATGTCACCCGCCGGCAAGGCGAACGCGGCGATGCCCAGTACTGCCAGCGCAATGATTTTCAGCGGCGCGAGGAAGCGGCCCACGGTATCCAGCAAACGCCCAGGGTAGAGCGAAATGAAGAACACCAGCAGGAAGTACACCGAGCTGTAGAGGAACAGCGCCAGCGGGCTCTCGCCGGTCAACGGCGCCAGACCCACTTCGAAGGAAACGGTCGCGGTACGCGGAGTGGCGAACAGCGGACCAACGGCCAGATAGCATGCCGCCGCGAGGATACCGCCGGCGATCTTGCCGATCGGGCTGCTCAGCGCATCCATCGCGCCGCCGACCTTGGCCAGCGCCACCACGGTGACCACCGGCAAACCTACGGCGGTGATCAGAAAGCCCAGCGCGGCCATCCAGACGTGAGGTCCAGCCTGCAAGCCGACGATCGGCGGGAAAATGATGTTACCGGCCCCGACAAACAGGGCAAACGTCATAAAACCAAGTGCCAGGATGTCCTGACCTTTCAAAACTTTCATTAAGGAAATACCACACTACTGAAATCGGAATTTAGAGGGGGATTGCCCTGTTGGATTAGGGAAATGCTGTCGATCCGTATGGGACTGACCCTTAAAGCGCGTGGCTGCCTTGTGGGCGGCGGACGCAAAAATGGCGGCCAGCCTAACGAATTTGGCTGACAAACGCACTGTTGGAGGGCGAACTATCCGATACGCGACGTTTCCGTGTCGCGTTTACATATCTATTTTTCATACAGAGAACACGTATTCATCACAGCAAACCTGTGGCGAGGGGATTTATCCCCGCTGGACTGCGCAGCAGTCCCAAAGAATCCGAGCTGGAACTGCCTGACTGATCATGGACGCTAGCATAGGGGCCGCTTCGCAGCCCAGCGGGGATAAATCCCCTCGCCACAACAGCGCTCAAAATTCTCATACGCCAGAAACGACAAAGGCCACCCGAAGGTGGCCTTTGCTGCTGGAGCTAAAAAGTCAGCCGAAGCTTACTTCTTCACTTCCCAGCCAGTCAGCTCGGCCAAGGCCTTGCCGATGTCTGCCAGCGAACGCACGGTTTTAACGCCTGCATCTTGCAGCGCAGCGAATTTCTCGTCTGCAGTGCCTTTGCCGCCAGAGATGATTGCGCCAGCATGGCCCATGCGCTTGCCCGGAGGAGCAGTCACACCAGCGATGTAGGAAACAACCGGCTTGGTCACGTTAGCCTTGATGTAGGCAGCCGCTTCTTCTTCAGCCGAACCGCCGATCTCGCCGATCATCACGATCGCCTCGGTCTTCGGGTCTTCCTGGAACAGCTTCAGGATGTCGATGAAGTTAGAACCCGGGATCGGGTCACCGCCGATGCCGACGCAAGTCGACTGACCGAAACCGGCGTCAGTGGTCTGCTTCACAGCTTCGTAGGTCAGGGTGCCGGAACGCGAAACGATACCGACCTTGCCTGGCAAGTGAATGTGACCTGGCATGATGCCGATCTTGCATTCGCCTGGGGTGATCACGCCTGGGCAGTTAGGGCCGATCAGGACTACGCCCAGCTCGTCGCACTTAACTTTGGCGTCCAGCATGTCCAGGGTAGGAATGCCTTCGGTGATGCAGACGATCAGCTTGATGCCGCCGAATGCCGCTTCCAGGATCGAGTCCTTGCAGAACGGAGCCGGAACGTAGATCACGCTGGCGGTAGCGCCAGTGGCAGCTACTGCGTCTTTGACGGTGTTGAACACTGGCAGACCCAGGTGCTCGGTGCCGCCCTTGCCTGGAGTTACGCCACCAACCATCTTGGTGCCGTATTCGATGGCTTGCTGGGTGTGGAAACTACCTTGCGAACCGGTAATACCCTGGCAGATAACTTTGGTGTCTTTATTGATCAGGACGCTCATTATTTGCCCTCCGCAGCTTTGACAACTTGTTGAGCAGCGTCGGTCAGGCTGGTTGCAGCGATGATGTTCAAACCGCTTTCTGCCAGTACTTTAGCGCCCAGCTCAGCGTTGTTGCCTTCAAGGCGAACAACAACCGGGATTTTCACGCCGACTTCTTTCACAGCGCCGATGATGCCTTCGGCAATCATGTCGCAGCGAACGATGCCGCCGAAGATGTTGACCAGTACTGCCGCGACGTTCTGGTCGGACAGGATGATCTTGAACGCTTCAGTAACGCGTTCCTTGGTAGCGCCACCACCTACGTCGAGGAAGTTGGCTGGCTTGCCGCCATGCAGGTTGACGATGTCCATGGTACCCATGGCCAGACCGGCACCGTTGACCATGCAGCCGATGTTGCCTTCCAGGGCTACGTAGTTCAGTTCGAACTTGGCAGCGTGCGCTTCGCGCGGATCGTCCTGCGACGGATCGTGGAAAGCCTTCAGCTTAGGCTGACGGTACATGGCGTTGGCGTCGATGTTGATCTTCGCGTCGAGGCAGTGCAGATCGCCGTCAGCCTTGATCACCAGCGGGTTCACTTCCAGCAGAGCCAGGTCGTGGTCTTTGAACAGCTTGGCCAGACCTACGAAGATCTTGGCGAACTGAGTGACCTGCTTGCCTTCCAGACCCAGCTGGAATGCCAGCTCGCGACCCTGGGATGGCTGAGCGCCAACCAGTGGATCGATAGTGGCCTTGAGAATTTTTTCTGGAGTGTCGTGAGCGATTTTCTCGATGTCCACGCCACCTTCGGTGGAAGCCATGAACACGATGCGACGGCTCGAACGGTCAACGACAGCGCCCAGGTACAGCTCTTTAGCGATATCAGTGCACGATTCAACCAGGATCTTGGTGACTGGCTGGCCATTGGCGTCAGTCTGGTAAGTCACCAGACGCTTGCCCAGCCACTGCTGTGCGAAGGCTTTGGCGTCTTCTTTGCTGCGAACCAGCTTTACGCCGCCCGCTTTACCGCGACCACCGGCGTGAACCTGGGCTTTGACGACCCACTCGTTGCCGCCGATCTTGTCGCAAGCTTCTGCTGCTGCTTCCGGGGTGTCTACTGCATAACCAGTGGAAACTGGCAGGCCGTATTCAGCGAACAGCTGCTTACCCTGATACTCGTGAAGATTCATGCTTTTTACCGTCTTCGTTAGGTACTGCGCATTCGGCGCTGCGCTCGTTTGAGTGCCGCGCCACCTGTGACTGCTGCTTGCGTAGCTGGGCTACGCAAGACTGCGTCCGGCGGACATTCCGCGGTGAGTCTTGCTCGCAAGGCTCACGACGGGCCGTTGCCGCCGTGGTTTCTTATTATGTCTTAACGCTTCTTGCGGTTGGCAATGTGAATGGCGCCGCCATTCACTGCCAGAGCAGCTTCGTGCAAGGCTTCGGACAGGGTCGGATGGGAGAAGACCATCATGCCCAGGTCTTCAGCGCTGGTGCCGAATTCCATACCGATCGCGCCCTGCTGAACCAGTTCTGCAGCGCTCGGGCCAATCACGTGCACGCCCAATACGCGGTCGGTCTTGGCATCGGCGATGACCTTGACGAAACCACCGGTATCGTTGGCAGCCATGGCACGGCCGGAAGCGGCGAACGGGAAGGTGCCGACGTTGACTTCAACGCCTTCGGCCTTCAGCGCCTGCTCGGTTTTGCCAACCCACGCGATTTCCGGGTGAGTATAAATAACCGAAGGGATCAAATCATAGTTCATCTGAGCCTTGTGGCCCTTGATGCGCTCGACAACCATGATGCCTTCTTCGGACGCCTTGTGGGCCAGCATCATGCCGCGAACCACGTCACCGATGGCGAAGACGCCCGGTACAGCTGTGACACAATGGTCATCGACCGCGATGAAACCGCGCTCGTCGATTTCCACGCCGCAGTCGGCAGACAGCAGATCAGTGGTCACCGGACGGCGACCAACGGCTACGATCAGCTTGTCGAAAGTGATGGTCTGTTCGCCGTTGGCATCGGTGTAGTTGACGACGACTTCTTCGCCGTTGACTTTCGAACCGGTAACGCGAGCGCCCAGCTTGATGTCCAGACCCTGTTTGGTCAGGGTTTTCAGCGCTTCCTTGGAAACAGCGGTGTCCGCTGCCATCAGGAAAGTGTCCAGTGCTTCGAGAACAGTCACTTCTGCACCCAGACGCGACCATACCGAACCCAGCTCCAGACCGATCACGCCAGCGCCGATCACGCCCAGACGTTTAGGTACGGACTGGAATTCCAGAGCGCCAGTCGAATCGACGATGACTTTCTGGTCAACCGGAGCCGGTGGAATGTCGATCGGACGCGAACCTGGCGCGAGGATGACGTTTTCCGCTTCGATGACTTCAACCGAACCGTCCGGCTTGGTGACTTCGACTTTCTTGCCGGCCAGCAGCTTGCCGTGGCCCTGGATCGAAGTAACGCCGTTGGCCTTGAACAGGGTGGCAACGCCGCCGGTCAGGTTCTTGACGATGCCAGCCTTGCGGCCAACCATCGCAGCGACGTCCATTTTGACTTCGCCGGTCGAGATACCGTGAACGTTGAAGCTCTCTTTGGCTTCCTTGTATTTCCACGAGCTGTCGAGCAGCGCCTTGGAAGGAATGCAACCCACGTTCAGGCAGGTACCGCCCAGGGCTTGCTTGCCCTCTGCGTCGGTGTACTTCTCGATGCAGGCAGTGGTCAGGCCCAACTGAGCAGCCTTGATGGCCGCTACATAGCCACCAGGGCCGGCACCGATCACTACTACGTCAAATTTCTGCGACATTCAAAAAATCCTCTTTAGCAATAAAGCTACAAGCCGCAAGCTTCAAGCTGCAAGCCCACCCGCTCGCCTTGAGCTTGAGGCTTGTAGCTGAAAGCTTGCAGCTGCTTTTTAGATATCCAGCAACAGACGAGCCGGATCTTCCAGCAGGTTCTTGATGGTCACCAGGAAGGTCACAGCTTCTTTGCCATCGATCAGGCGGTGATCGTAGGACAGAGCCAGGTACATCATCGGACGGATCACGACCTGACCGTTGATGGCCATCGGACGCTGGATGATGTTGTGCATGCCCAGAATCGCTGCCTGCGGCGGGTTGACGATCGGTGTCGACATCATCGAACCGAAGGTACCACCGTTGGTGATGGTGAAGGTACCACCGGTCATCTCGTCCATCGACAGTTTGCCGTCACGGGCTTTCTTGCCAAATGTTGCGATGCCGCCTTCGATTTCAGCGAGGCTCATCAGCTCGGCGTTACGCAGAACCGGTACCACCAGGCCACGGTCGCTGGAAACGGCGACGCCGATGTCCGCATAGCCGTGGTAAACGATGTCGCCGCCGTCGATCGACGCGTTGACAGCCGGGAAGCGTTTCAGCGCTTCGGTGGCCGCTTTCACGAAGAACGACATGAAGCCCAGGCGTACGCCGTTGTGGGACTTCTCGAACAGGTCCTTGTACTTCGAACGCAGGGCCATGACTTCGGTCATGTCGACTTCGTTGAACGTGGTCAGCATCGCCATGTTCGACTGGGCTTCAACCAGACGCTTGGCCACGGTGGCACGTACGCGAGTCATCGGTACGCGCTTCTCGATGCGGTCGCCGGCAGCGAACACAGGCGCAGCAGCCGAAGGAGCAGCAGCCTTGGCAGGCGCGGCAGCCGGAGCGGCTTTCTTCGCAGCAACTGCTGCTACCACGTCTTCCTTGGTCACACGACCGCCCTTGCCGGTGCCGGCAACGGAAGCGATGTTGATGCCGTTCTCTTCAGCCAGCTTGCGCGCGGCAGGAGCTGCGATCGGGTCATCTTCGCCGTCGGCAGCAGCCGGTGCGGCAGCGGCAGTAGCAGCCGGAGCAGCAGCGGCGGCAGGAGCGGCAGGAGCGGCAGCAGCAGCGCCGCCCTCTTCGATCGAGCCCAGAACCTGGTTCGACAGAACGGTAGCGCCCTCTTCGGCAACGATTGCGCCCAGCACGCCGTCTGCTTCAGCCAACACTTCGAGCACGACTTTGTCGGTTTCGATGTCGACGATCAGGTCGTCACGCTTGACGGCCTCACCTGGTTTCTTGTGCCAGGTGGCAACGGTGCCATCGGCAACCGATTCCGGGAATGACGGGGCTTTGATTTCGATAGCCATTATCTGTGGGTCCTTAAAATTCGGTTTCAGTCAGCGCGAAGGCGTTAAACAGTGAAAGCATCTTGCAGCAGTTTTTCCTGCTGCTCGGCGTGCATCGATGCGTAACCACAAGCTGGCGCAGCCGAAGCCTCACGGCCCGCGTACTCAAGCACGAGAGTCTTGTCGAGGTTGGCGATGCTGCGACGCAAGTGATGCTGGCTGCAGTACCAGGCACCCTGGTTCATCGGCTCTTCCTGACACCAAACGGCGTGTTTGACGTTGGTGTATGGAGCCAGGACTTCTTTCAAGTCGTCCTCAGGGAACGGATACAGCTGCTCGATACGCACGATGGCGATATCTTCGCGGCCTTCGGCACGGCGTTTTTCCAGCAGGTCGTAGTAGACCTTGCCGCTGCACAGAACCACGCGCTCGACCTTTTTCGGGTCCAGTGCATCGATTTCCGGGATCACGGTCTGGAACGAACCTTCGGCCAGATCTTCCAGCGTCGAGATGGCCAGCTTGTGGCGCAGCAGCGACTTCGGCGTCAGCACGACCAGCGGCTTGCGCAGCGGACGGATCACCTGACGACGCAGCAAGTGGTAGATCTGCGCTGGCGTGGTCGGCATGCACACCTGAATGTTGTGCTCGGCGCACAGTTGCAGGTAACGCTCAAGACGTGCCGAGCTGTGCTCAGGGCCCTGGCCTTCGTAACCGTGTGGCAACAGCATGGTCAGACCGCAGAGACGGCCCCACTTGTGCTCGCCGCTGGTGATGAACTGGTCGATCACGACCTGAGCACCGTTGGCGAAGTCGCCGAACTGGGCTTCCCAGATCACCAGCGCGTTTGGCGTGGTGGTCGAGTAACCGTATTCGAATGCCAGTACCGCTTCTTCCGAGAGGAACGAGTCGTACAGGTCGAAACGTGGCTGACCGTCGTACAGGTTCTGCAGCGGAATGTAGGTGCCCGCGTCTTTCTGGTTGTGCAACACAGCGTGACGGTGCGAGAACGTACCGCGGCCGATGTCCTGACCAGTCATGCGAATCGGGTGACCTTCGAACGCCAGGGTCGCGTACGCCATGGTTTCGGCGTAACCCCAGTTGATCGGCAGGCCGCCGGCTTGCATCTTCTGACGGTCTTCGTAGATCTTCGCGACCTGACGCTGAACGACGAAGCCTTCCGGAATTTCCAGCAGCTTGGCGGACAGTTCTTGCAGGGTCTTGAGATCGAAACGCGTGTCGTGACGCGCGGTCCAGGCGTGGCCCAGGTACGGACGCCAGTCGACGAACAGCTCTTTGTTCGGCTCTTTGACCAGCGATTTCACCACGTGCAGACCGTTGTCCAGCGCGTTGCGGTATTCGTCGACCTTGGCCTGAACGCGTTCAGCGTCAAGCACACCGGCCTGAGTCAGGCGATCAGCGTACAGCTCACGGGTGGTGCGCTGCTTGGTGATCTGCTGATACATCAGGGGCTGGGTGCCGCTTGGCTCGTCGGCCTCGTTGTGGCCGCGACGACGGTAGCAGACCAGATCGATCACCACGTCACGCTTGAACTGCATGCGGTAGTCGATGGCCAGTTGGGTCACGAACAGCACGGCTTCCGGATCATCACCATTCACATGGAGGATCGGCGCCTGGATCATCTTGGCAACGTCGGTGGCGTACTCGGTGGAGCGCGAGTCCAGCGGGTTGCTGATGGTGAAACCAACCTGGTTGTTGATCACGATGTGCACGGTACCGCCGGTCTTGAAACCGCGGGTCTGCGACATCTGGAAGGTTTCCATGACCACGCCCTGACCGGCGAATGCCGCGTCACCGTGGATGGAGATCGGCAGAACTTTCTCACCGGTCAGGTCGTTGCGACGGTCCTGACGGGCGCGCACCGAACCTTCGACCACCGGGGAAACGATTTCCAGGTGGGACGGGTTGAATGCCATGGCGAGGTGAACTTCACCGCCGGTGGTCATCACGTTGGACGAGAAGCCCTGGTGGTATTTAACGTCACCGGAACCCAGCTCGACCTTCTTCTTGCCTTCGAACTCGTCGAACAGCTCGCGCGGGTTCTTGCCGAAGGTGTTGACCAGAACGTTCAGACGGCCACGGTGGG
Source organism: Pseudomonas sp. Sample_14 (assembly GCF_004307515.1). Classification (NCBI taxonomy): domain Bacteria; kingdom Pseudomonadati; phylum Pseudomonadota; class Gammaproteobacteria; order Pseudomonadales; family Pseudomonadaceae; genus Pseudomonas; species Pseudomonas sp. Sample_14. The sequence continues at coordinate 74,222 of NZ_RCOC01000084.1, forward strand.
CCATGCCGATGACGACTTCCTTGGTGCCGTACGAGCCGGAACGCTGGATCAGTTCGTCGAGCATCGGAATCAGGCTTTCGCCGCCTTCCAGACCGAAACGCTTGGTGCCCGGGTATTTGGTGCCCAGGTATTTTTCCAGGCCTTCACCGGCAGTCACGCGCTCAAGCAGGTGGCTCTTGATGTCGGCGGAGTACGTCGGACGACCACGCACGCTTTCCAGACGCTGCTGGAACCACTGGCGCTGCTCGGAATCGGTGATGTGCGTGAATTCAGCGCCGATGGTGCGGCAATATGTCTGCTGCAACGCTTCGTGAATTTCGCGTAGGCTCGCTTCCTCTTTGCCGATGAACAGGTCGCCGGCACGGAAGGTCGTATCAAGATCGGCATTGGTCAAGCCGTAATGATTGATCGACAGGTCTGCAGGTGCAGGACGCTGCCACAGTCCCAGCGGGTCAAGCTGGGCTGCCTGGTGGCCACGCATACGGTAGGCCTGGATCAATCGCAGCACTTCAACTTGCTTCTTCTCGTGCTCACTGCTCACGCTGCCGGCGGAAACCGGTTGGGCGCGGCGCTGGTTCTTTGCCAGCAGCACGAAATGATCGCGAATCGTCGAGTGCGAAACATCAGTGGCAGAGTTGCCGTCGGCTGGCAACTTCTGAAAGTAGGTGCGCCACTCTTCTGGCACAGCGTTAGGGTCGTGCAGGTAGAGCTCATAAAGCTCTTCCACATAGGCAGCGTTTCCACCTGAAAGGTAGGCGCTGTTCCACATGCGCTGCATCACGCTTTCTTGCATGCTTGGTCACCCTCGGTTAGGGGAACACCATCGGTGTCGACACCGAGCAAACTTGCAGAAGTCCGAATGCAGCGACTAAAACAAGCCACCTAGGATCACACTGATAGTCCGGGTACCAGCCCGGATGCCCCTGCTTGTCTCATTTCTTCAAAAGAAGAGCTGCAGCTTATGGCTACTGCTCTGGTTATAGCCATGACGCGGGTTGAAGCCCGCGCCACAGCCTCTACGGTGCAACGGTTACAGCAGCTGAATCACACGCCGCTCGAAAGCAGCATGTTACGGATGTGACCGATGGCCTTAGTCGGGTTCAGGCCTTTCGGACATACGTTGACGCAGTTCATGATGCCCCGGCAGCGGAAAACGCTGAACGGGTCGTCAAGTGAAGCCAGACGCTCGCTGGTCTTGGTGTCGCGGCTGTCTGCCAGGAAGCGGTAGGCTTGCAGCAGCGCAGCAGGACCCAGGAACTTGTCCGGGTTCCACCAGAAGGACGGGCAAGAGGTCGAGCAGCAGGCGCACAGGATGCACTCGTACAGACCGTCGAGCTTTTCGCGCTCTTCTGGCGACTGCAGACGCTCGATGGCCGGAGCCGGCGTGTCGTTCTGCAGGTAAGGCTTCACCTTCTCGTATTGCTTGTAGAAGATGCTCATATCGACGACCAGGTCACGGATAACCGGCAAACCTGGCAGCGGACGAACGATCAGTTTGTTGCCTTTTACAACGGCAGACAGCGGCGTGATGCAGGCCAGACCGTTCTTGCCGTTGATGTTCATGCCGTCGGAGCCGCAGACGCCTTCACGGCAGGAGCGACGATAGGAGAAACCTTCGTCCTGCTCTTTGATCAGGGCCAGCACGTCCAGCACCATCAGGTCTTTACCACCGGTATCGACCTGGAAATCCTGCATGAACGGCGCAGCGTCCTGATCAGGGTTGTAGCGATAAACACTGACTTGCAACATGGCGGTCACCCTTAATAAGTCCGGACTTTAGGTTCGAAAGTCGGAACAGTCTTCGGCGAGAAGTTCACGGCACGCTTGGTGACGCGCTTGTCACCCGGGAAGTACAGGGTGTGGCACAGCCAGTTTTCGTCATCACGGTCTTCGAAGTCTTCACGGGCGTGAGCGCCGCGAGACTCTTTACGTACTTCGGCCGCGATGGCGGTAGCTTCAGCCACTTCCAGCAGGTTCTGCAGTTCCAGCGCTTCGATACGTGCAGTGTTGAACGCTTGCGACTTGTCGTTGATCTTCACGTTGGCGATACGCTTGCGCAGATCGGCCAGCTGAGCGATGCCCTTCTGCATGTATTCGCCGGTACGGAATACACCGAAGTAGTTCTGCATGCAGCTTTGCAGCTCGCGACGCAGGGTGGCAACGTCTTCACCGTCGGTACGGTTGTTCAGCGCGTTCAGACGCGAAAGTGCAGCTTCGATGTCGGACTCGGTAGCGTCGTCGTACTCGATGCCATCGGTCAACGCCTTTTCCAGGTGCAGACCGGCAGCGCGACCGAAGACCACCAGGTCGAGCAGCGAGTTGCCGCCCAGACGGTTCGCACCGTGTACCGATACGCAAGCCACTTCGCCTACCGCGAACAGGCCAGGGATGATCTGGTCCTGACCTTCGGCGTTCTGGGTGATCGCCTGGCCATGAATGTTGGTGGCAACGCCGCCCATCATGTAGTGGCAGGTCGGCACAACCGGAACCGGAGCAACTACCGGGTCAACGTGGGCGAAGGTCTTCGACAGTTCGCAGATGCCTGGCAGACGGCTGTGCAGCACTTCCTCGCCCAGGTGGTCGAGTTTGAGCATTACGTGGTCGCCATTCGGACCGCAACCGTTGCCGGCGATGATTTCCTTGACCATCGAACGGGCAACCACGTCACGACCTGCAAGGTCTTTCGCGTTCGGAGCATAACGCTCCATGAAACGCTCGCCGTGCTTGTTGATCAGGTAACCACCTTCACCACGGCAACCTTCGGTAACCAGTACACCGGCGCCGGCGATGCCGGTCGGGTGGAACTGCCACATTTCGATGTCTTGTACCGGCACGCCAGCACGCAGAGCCATGCCGACGCCGTCACCGGTGTTGATCAGGGCGTTGGTGGTGGACGCGTAGATACGACCTGCACCGCCAGTCGCCAGAACGGTGGCCTTGGCACGGATGTAGGAGGTTTCGCCGGTTTCGATGCAGATCGCGATCACACCAACGAATTCGCCTTCCTGGTTTTTCACCAGATCAACAGCGTAGTACTCGTTGAGGAACGTGGTACCGGCTTTCAGGTTGCCCTGATAAAGCGTGTGCAGCAGCGCGTGACCGGTACGGTCGGACGCAGCGCAAGTACGTGCAGCCTGACCGCCCTTGCCGTAGTCCTTGGACTGGCCACCGAATGGACGCTGGTAGATGCGGCCTTGCTCGGTACGCGAGAACGGCAGACCCATGTGGTCCAGCTCGAACACGGCAGCCGGGCCTTCCTGACACATGTATTCGATAGCGTCCTGGTCACCGATGTAGTCGGAACCCTTGACGGTATCGTACATGTGCCAGCGCCAGTCATCGTTCGGGTCGGCGGAAGCGATGGCGCACGTAATGCCACCCTGCGCGGATACAGTGTGCGAACGGGTCGGGAAAACCTTGGTGATCACCGCAGTCTTGTGGCCGCCCTGTGCCAGCTGCAGCGCAGCGCGCATGCCGGCACCGCCACCACCAATAATGATGGCGTCGAAAGAAATCGTTGGAATGTTAGCCATGAATCAGATACCCCAGAGAATCTGCACACCCCAGACGAAGTAAGCGAACATCGCAACGCCGCATACTGCCTGGAAAAGGAAACGTATCGCCGTTGCGGACTTGCCGAACGCCATTGGCGTCAGGTAGTCGGTCGCGATGGTCCACATGCCGACCCAGGCGTGAGCACCCAGAGCAACAAGGGCCAGCAGGCTGAAAATACGCATTCCGTTGTGAGCGAACAGTTCATGCCACTGGGCATACTCGAGGCCAGGGTTGGCGACGATGTATCCGATCAGAAAGATGAAGTAAGCCGCGAGAACGACCGCAGACACACGCTGTGCCATCCAGTCATAGAGGCCCGAACGCGACAGGTTAGTGACGTTAGTTACCATATCCAGACTCCTGCCAGAACGATTACCACCACGGAAACGGCGATAACGATTTTCGAGCCCAGTTTGCCGCCTTCCAGCGTCTCACCGATGCCCATGTCCATGATCAAGTGGCGCACACCGGCTACCAGGTGATACAGCAGAGCGGACAGGATGCCCCAAATCACTAGCTTGGCTAGCGGACTGGTCAGACACGCTTTCACCTGACCGAAGCCTTCCTCGGAGCTCAGCGACTTGTCCAATGCGTAAAGCATGATGGCAAGGCACACGAAGAGGATGACACCGGAGATACGGTGAAGAATGGACGTGTAAGCAGTGACTGGGAGTTTGATGGTCCTTAGGTCTAGGTTTACAGGTCGTTGGCTTTTCACGGCTTTTTTTTCACACTGAAGAGCCCCTAACAATCAGGGCAAAGTTGTTGGGGAGTGCACTGGTCAGGTAACCACCACCCAGGGATGCGACCCCCAATGAAAGCAAGCCCAAAAGCCCTTGGCGGTCGGTGGCCGAGTATAGACAGTTAGGCTACTAATGACAACGCGTTCACCTACCCCCAATAGCGGATTGCACAAGTTGCATAAAAGGCGTAAATGGCAGGCAATTTCGAGGAAAAAGTCGGCTTAAAGCCTTCTGGAGCAAGACTTTAGGCAAATTGACATTCGAATTTATCTCACTATAGTGGTGCGGGCCCTGCGTGGGGGGTCTGTCTGATGGTTCAAGCATAAATAGGAGGCCACATGGCTGACAAAAAAGCGCAGTTGATCATCGAGGGCGCAGCCCCCGTCGAGCTGCCCATTTTAACCGGCACCGTTGGTCCCGATGTAATCGATGTTCGGGGCCTGACGGCCACGGGCCGCTTCACTTTCGACCCGGGTTTCATGTCGACCGCTTCGTGCGAATCGAAAATTACCTATATCGACGGCGACAACGGCATTTTGTTGCACCGCGGCTACCCGATCGAACAGCTGGCTGAAAAGTCGGACTACCTGGAAACCTGCTACCTGCTGCTCAACGGCGAATTGCCGACCGCAGAACAGAAGGCCCAGTTCGTCAGCACCGTGAAAAACCACACCATGGTTCACGAGCAGCTGAAAACCTTCTTCAACGGTTTCCGTCGCGACGCCCACCCGATGGCCGTCATGTGCGGTGTAGTCGGCGCCCTCTCGGCCTTCTACCACGACTCCCTGGACATCAATAACCCACAGCATCGCGAAATCTCCGCGATCCGCCTGGTTGCGAAGATGCCGACCCTGGCAGCGATGGTCTACAAGTACTCCATGGGCCAACCCATGATGTACCCGCGCAACGACCTGACGTACGCGGAAAACTTCCTGCACATGATGTTCAACACCCCGTGCGAGATCAAACCGATCAGCCCGGTACTCGCCAAGGCCATGGACCGGATCTTCATCCTCCATGCCGACCACGAGCAGAACGCTTCGACCTCCACCGTGCGTCTGGCCGGTTCTTCGGGTGCCAACCCGTTCGCCTGTATCGCCGCCGGTATCGCCGCACTGTGGGGCCCTGCCCACGGCGGTGCGAACGAAGCCGTGCTGACCATGCTCGACGAGATTGGCGATGTGTCGAACATCGACAAGTTCATCGCCAAGGCCAAGGACAAGAACGATCCGTTCAAGTTGATGGGCTTCGGTCACCGCGTCTACAAGAACCGCGACCCTCGCGCGACTGTCATGAAGCAGACCTGCGACGAAGTGCTGAAGGAACTGGGCATCAACAACGATCCGCAACTCGAACTGGCCATGCGCCTGGAAGAGATCGCCCTGACCGACCCGTACTTCATCGAACGCTCGCTGTACCCGAACGTCGACTTCTACTCGGGGATCATCCTCAAGGCGATCGGCATTCCAACCAGCATGTTCACGGTGATTTTCGCCTTGGCACGTACCGTGGGCTGGATTTCGCACTGGAAAGAAATGCTCTCGAGCCCGTACAAGATTGGCCGCCCGCGCCAGCTGTACACCGGTTACGAGTCGCGTGACATCACCAAGCTGGAAGATCGCAAATAAGGGTTTTTCTTTTTTTGTGATGGTTTAGTGGTGTGTCAGGAACGGCCTCTTATATAGAGGCCGTTTTTGTTTGTGGTCTCAGCGGCCTTCGGGCCGACTGGTTCTTGGATTCTGGGGGCATATCCGTTGCTGCGGGTGCTGCCGCTGGCGGTTTCGCTCTTACAGCGAGTCACCTTTTCCAAACGCCGGAGCGCCGGCCCAGCGAAAACGTAACCCAAAAGGCTTTTCCCCGGCGTACGGCCCGCTCGCTGGGGCTCGGGGTTCCTTCGTTACGGGACCGATCCGGGCGCAGCTGCCGAAGGGCCAAAAGATCAAAAGCGAAAGCCAAAGCCAGATCAAGAGCCCCTCACCCTAGCCCTCTCCCAGAGGGAGAGGGGACTGACCGAGGTGTTTGGGCGAAACACGCCGACTTGCGATACCGAGTCGAATGCAGGTTTTGAACACCACACAAATCGGCTCCCTCTCCCTCGGGAGAGGGCTGGGGTGAGGGGCGAATCCACCGAAAATCTCAAGCCATGCGACGCTTCTAACCACTCAACAATGAGCGCAAGCTCGAGTGCTCTTGATCTTGAGCCACCGGCGACGTCGGAAGGCTGAGTGGAGGGATTGATTCGGGGGTGGGAGCGTAGCGACCGTCTGGCGCAGCCAGACACAGCGGAAGGAGGTGCAGCGAAGCAAACCGTAGCCGCTGCGCCCGGATCGATCCCGCAGCGAAGGAACCCGAGCCTGCGAGGGCCGAACGTAGGAGCAAGCGTTTTTTTGCTTACTTTTTTTAGGCGTTTGTAAAAAAAGTAAGTCGCCGTAAGGGCGAAACCGCCAGCCGCATCACCTCAAAAAACGGATATACACCCAAAACCAACCGATAACCGCCCACAAAAAAACGCCCCAATCTCTCAATCAGGGCGTTTTCTTGCAGCTTGTAGCTTACATCTGATCTCTTAGTGCGAAACCGCCCCACTCGCCCCCAACCCGGTCTGCGAACGCACAAACTGCGGGAAGAACAGCGCCCGCTCATTGTCCGCAGCCGCCGACTTGTCGGTAATCGAGAAGAACCAGATCCCGATGAACGCAATCATCATCGAGAACAGCGCCGGATATTCGTAAGGGAAGATCGCCTTCTCGTGATGCAGAATCTGCACCCAGATGGTCGGGCCAAGGATCATCAGACCAACAGCACTTACCAGACCCAGCCAGCCGCCGATCATCGCGCCGCGAGTAGTCAGCTTCTTCCAGTACATCGAAAGCAGCAGCACCGGGAAGTTGCAGCTCGCCGCGATGGAGAACGCCAGGCCGACCATGAACGCAATGTTCTGGCTTTCGAACAGAATGCCCAGACCAATCGCCAGCACCGCCAGGGCGATGGTGGTGATCTTCGACACGCGAATCTCATCCTTCTCGTTGGCTTTGCCCTTCTTGATCACACTGGCGTACAGGTCGTGAGAAACCGCCGAAGCACCCGCCAGCGTCAGACCGGCTACCACCGCCAGAATGGTTGCGAACGCCACTGCCGAGATGAAGCCTAGGAAGATGCTGCCGCCCACCGCGTTGGCCAGGTGCACCGCCGCCATGTTGTTGCCGCCGAGCAAGGCGCCCGCTGCATCTTTGAAGGCCGGGTTGGTGCTGACCAGCAGGATCGCGCCGAAGCCGATGATGAAGGTCAGGATGTAGAAGTAGCCAATGAAGCCGGTAGCGTACAGCACGCTCTTGCGCGCTTCTTTTGCGTCACTCACGGTGAAGAAGCGCATCAGAATGTGCGGCAGGCCAGCGGTACCGAACATCAGTGCCAGACCCAGCGAGAACGCTGAGATCGGATCCTTGACCAGACCGCCAGGGCTCATGATCGCTTCGCCTTTGGCGTGAACCTTGATCGCTTCGGAGAACAGCGTGTTGAAGTCGAAGCCGACGTGCTTCATCACCATCAGCGCCATGAACGAGGCACCGGACAGCAGCAACACTGCCTTGATGATCTGCACCCAAGTGGTCGCGAGCATGCCGCCGAACAGCACGTACATGCACATCAGCACGCCGACCAGAATCACCGCAACGTGGTAATCGAGGCCGAACAGCAGCTGGATCAGCTTGCCGGCACCGACCATTTGCGCGATCAGGTAGAACGCCACCACCACCAGCGAGCCGCAGGCGGACAGGGTGCGAATCTGGGTTTGCCCTAGGCGGTAGGACGCCACGTCGGCAAAGGTGTATTTACCCAGGTTGCGCAGGCGTTCGGCGATCAGGAACAGAATGATCGGCCAGCCCACGAGGAAGCCGATCGAGTAGATCAGGCCGTCGTAGCCGGAGGTGAACACCAGCGCGGAAATACCCAGGAAGGACGCCGCCGACATGTAGTCGCCAGCGATCGCCAGGCCGTTCTGGAAACCGGTGATCTTGCCGCCCGCCGCGTAGTAGTCGGCGGCCGAGTTGTTTTTCTTCGAAGCCCAGTAGGTGATGTACAACGTCGCGCCGACGAAGGCCACGAACATCAGGATCGCCGGGATGTTCAGCGGCTGTTTGGCCACCTCCCCCGTCAACGCGTCAGCCGCCCAGACACTCGGCGCGAAAGCCGCAACACTCAATAGAGCCAGTAGACGCCGGATCATTGCTGAGCCTCCTTGAGAATCGCATTGTTCAGGTCGTCGAACTCGCCATTGGCGCGGCGCACGTAGATGCCGGTCAGGACGAAGGCTGAAATGATCAGGCCGACACCGATCGGGATGCCCCAAGTGATCGAGGATTCAGGACTGAGTTTCGCCCCGAGCACGTGCGGCCCGTATGCGATCAGCAGGATGAATGCGGAGTACAGCCCAAGCATGATTGCCGAGAGAATCCAGGCGAATCGTTCCCTTTTCTGAACCAGCTCCTTGAATCGGGGACTGTTTTGAATCGAGAGGTAAATGCTGTCGTTCATTGTTTTTATCCTCGCAGCACAAATTATTGTTGGAACGTAGCTAATGTATGCGGCTGCGAGAGAGGTTCCAGACGACCTTAGTAGTAGATGGCCATGATGTTTTGGCCATTTTCCGGACACCCAAAAACAACTGTGGGAGCGAGCCTGCTCGCGAAGGCGCCGTATCAGTCGATATCGCATCAACTGACAGATTGCATTCGCGAGCAGGCTCGCTCCCACAGGGGTGTGGCGGTGTTTAAATTATTTGGTCCAGTCAGCTACACGATCCGGGTGTTTGGCCACCCAGTCCTTGGCCGCTGCATCAGGCTTGGCGCCGTCCTGAATTGCCAGCATGACCTCGCCGATTTCGTCTTTCGACGCCCACTGGAAGTTTTTCAGGAACTTGGCCACTTCCGGCGCCTTGGCGTCCAGGCCTTTGCTGCCGATGCTGTTCACGGTTTCAGCCTGGCCATACACGCCTTTCGGGTCGTCGAGGAAGCGCAGTTTCCACTTAGCGAACATCCAGTGCGGCACCCAACCGGTGACAGCGATGGATTCATTCTTCTTCTCGGCGCGGGTCAGTTCGGCAATCATTCCGGCGCCGGAACTGGCCTTGAGGCTGTACTTGTCCAGACCGTAATCCTTGATCGCCTGATCGGTCTTGAGCATTACGCCTGAACCGGCGTCGATGCCGACGATACGGTTTTTGAAGGTATCGTCGGTTTTCAGGTCTTCGATCGATTTGGCTTTGACGTACTCCGGCACGATCAGGCCGATCTTCGCGTCCTTGAAGTTCGGGCCGTAATCGACGACCTGATCCTTGTTTTTCGTCCAGTAGTCACCGTGGGTCACGGGCAGCCAGGCCGAGAGCATCGCGTCGAGTTTGCCGGTGGCCACGCCCTGCCACATGATCCCGGTGGCGACGGCCTGCAGCTTCACGTCATAACCGAGTTTCTGTTTGATCACTTCGGCCGCCACGTGAGTGGTCGCGACGCTGTCGGACCAGCCGTCAACGTAACCGATGTTCAGGGTCTGTTTTTCAGCGTTGGCGAAAGTGGAACTCATCGCAAGCGCCAGAGCGGCACCTGCGCCTAAAAGTCGTCGCATCTTCATCGTTTACTTCCCCGAAATGCTGCGCCCGACGGATGCCGGGCATCGTCAACGTATTGTTATGGTGCACAGCGCCCCCATCACGCCGGACCTCACACACCGAACATCAGCCGATTTTTCAAAAAGGGTACTGATGGTTTGATCATCAACCTCAAGCGGCCGGCGACCTGCTCTGTCAGCGACCTCAAGGCAGCGAGAAACGACATCAGAAAGCCATTAATCAAGCGCGATTAATTGACGCCAGACAATCCGCCCGAACTTTGCATGTACAACGCCTGCGAGCCACCTGCCCTTGTATAAATGCAGGTAACATGCGTCGCTTTGCAGCCACTCGGCCTGACCATGTCCGCAACGTCCCGATTTCCTTTTCTGCCATATCTGTTCGCCTGCCTGCTCGGGCTCCTGGCCCTTGGCGGTTTCTGGTATGGCCTCGGCCAACCGGTGATCCTGCCGGACGCTGCAACGCCGACACACAAGTTGCAATGCGCCTCCTACACACCGTTCGACAAGGACCAATCGCCGTTCGACGTGCCGTTCAAATTGCGCCCCGAGCGCATGGACGCCGACCTCGCGCTGCTGGCGACGCGCTTCGAATGCATCCGCACCTACTCGATGACCGGCCTCGACGCCCTGCCCGATCTGGCGCGCAAGCACGGTCTGAAGTTGATGATCGGCGCCTGGGTCAACAGCAACCCGGTCGACACCGAGCAGGAAGTCGAGCTGCTGATCAAATCGGCCAATGCCAACCCCGACGTGGTCACAGCCGTAATCGTCGGCAACGAGGCACTGCTGCGCAAAGAGGTCACCGGCGCGCAACTGGCCCGGCTGATCAGCAAGGTCAAAAGCCAGGTCAAGCAACCGGTGACCTACGCCGACGTCTGGGAATTCTGGCTCAAGCATCCGGAAATCGCCCCGGCCGTGGACTTTCTGACCATTCACCTGCTGCCGTACTGGGAAGACGATCCGTCGAACATCGACGTGGCGCTGCAGCATGTGGCGGATGTGCGCCAGGTGTTCGGCAACAAGTTCGCGCCCAAAGACGTGATGATTGGCGAAACCGGCTGGCCGAGCGAAGGCCGTCAGCGTGAAACAGCCGTACCGAGCCGGGTCAACGAGGCAAAATTCATTCGTGGCTTTGTGGCGATGGCCGAGCAGGAAGGCTGGCGTTACAACCTCATCGAAGCATTCGACCAACCGTGGAAGCGCGGCAGTGAAGGCGCGGTCGGCGGCTATTGGGGGATGTTCGATGCCGATCGGCAGGACAAAGGCGTACTCGCTGGGCCGGTGAGCAACGTGCCGTACTGGAAAGAATGGCTGGCGGTAGGCGGATTGATTTTCCTTGGCACGCTGATGCTTGGCGGTGCCGTCCGCACTACACGTTCGGCGCTGCTGCTGCCACTGCTAGGCGCCGTCGCTGCTTGCTCGATTGGCGCCTGGGGCGATCTGGCTCGATTGACCACGCGGTTTGCCGGTGAATGGCTGTGGGTCGGCTTGCTGACCGGGTTGAATCTATTGGTCCTTGCGCATGCCGCGCTGACGCTAAGCGCGCGTAGCGGTTGGCGCGCGCGAGCCTTCGATTTCCTCGAACGGCGCGCCGGCTGGCTGGTCGTGGCGGCCGGTTTTGCCGCGGCGGTGATGATGCTGGAGATGGTCTTCGATCCGCGCTATCGCAGTTTCGCCAGCATGGCGTTCGTGCTGCCGGCGCTGGTCTACCTGTGCCGCCCGGTGAGCGTGCCGCGTCGGGAAATTGCTCTGCTGACCTTTATCATCGGCGCCGGGATTGCACCGCAGTTATATCAGGAAGGGATGCTGAATCAGCAGGCGTGGGGCTGGGCGCTGGTGAGTGGTTTGATGGTGGTGGCGTTGTGGCGATGCCTGCGGGTTCGCAAGGCCTGATTTCAGCGCCTTCGAAATCGCCATCGCTGGCAAGCCAGCTCCCACAGGATTTCTGCTGCACACAAATGCTGTGTTCACCTCAATTCCTGTGGGAGCGGGCTTGCCCGCGATGACTGACTGTCAGGCGCTGCGGGACTCGCGGACCAGGCGCAACCCGGCAATCACCACCGCAAACACCGCTAATGTAGTGTTGTACAACGCCAGCGCCGGCAGGCCGAACACCAGCGCCAGCACCGCCAGCCACCACCCTGCCCGTCCCGGCACGACAAACGCCAATACCGCAGCACCCACCGCCGCCCAGCCCAATACCTTGAAATGGATCATCAGCCCCAGATTCGCACGCGCCAGGCATTCCCAACGACTGGCCTCGTCGACGCAGATGCCAACCCACTGCCCGTCTTCCATGAAGCCATAGCGCGCGGCATAACTGGCGGCCAGCCACAGCGGCAACAAAACAAGCAGCACAATCACGGGCAAGCGGCGGGACATGGGGCACTCCAATCTGCGGAAATCGGCGGCCAGCTTAATCTGCCGACCGGCATTCGCAAGCACTAACAACTGTTAACTGTTCAGCAAGCCCTCGCAACGTGTATCGTCCAGCTACTATTACCCCGAATTCCGCCTGTTTGGTGCCGCAGCATGGCACTTTGGCGCACGGCCGGTGGTCATAGCCTGCGAACTTCAATCGGCACCTTCCTCTAAGGGATCTAGTCATGCTCCGTTCCTTGCGCTTCGCCGCGCTGTTCAGCGGCCTTATCTTGAGTGCGTCCGCGCTGGCGGTGGATATCGACGCCGCCAGCTATGGCTACCCGCTGACCAACCCGTTCGAGGCGACGATCGCCACGACACCGCCGGATCTGCGTCCGGAGTTGCCGCTGGACGACGACATCAATCAAACGGACCGCAGCCTCACCCTGCGCCCGGAGCGTGAATTCCAGCTGCCGGACAATTTCTGGGCAGTGAAGAAGCTCACTTACCGCATCGCCACGCAGGACAAACCGGCGCCGCTGATCTTCCTGATCGCCGGCACCGGTGCGCGCTTTGACAGCACGCTCAACGAATACCTGAAAAAGCTGTATTACAAGGCCGGCTACCATGTCGTGCAGTTGTCGTCGCCGACCAGCTTCGACTTCATCAGCGCCGCCTCGCGTTTCGCCACCCCGGGCGTGACCAAGGAAGATGCCGAAGACATGTATCGGGTGATGCAGGCCGTGCGGGCGCAGAACCCGAAACTGCCGGTCACCGAGTACTATCTGACCGGTTACAGCCTCGGCGCCCTTGATGCTGCATTCGTCGCACATCTGGACGAGACCCGCCGCAGTTTCAATTTCAAGAAAGTCCTGTTGCTGAACCCGCCGGTCAACCTCTATACCTCGGTGACCAACCTCGACAAGCTGGTACAGACCGAGGTGAAAGGCATCAACAACAGCACCACCTTCTATGAATTGGTACTGAGCAAGCTGACCCGCTACTTCCAGCAGAAAGGCTACATCGACCTCAACGATGCGCTGCTGTATGACTTCCAGCAGTCCAAGCAGCACCTGACCAACGAACAGATGGCCATGCTGATTGGCACGTCGTTCCGCTTCTCGGCAGCCGACATTGCCTACACCTCGGACCTGGTCAACCGTCGCGGTCTGATTACCCCGCCGAAATTCCCGATCACCGAAGGCACCAGCCTCACGCCGTTCCTCAAGCGTGCGCTGCAATGCGACTTCGACTGCTACATCACCGAGCAGGTCATTCCGATGTGGCGCGCGCGCACTGACGGCGGCAGCCTGCTGCAACTGATCGATCAGGTCAGCCTGTATGCGCTTAAGGATTACCTGCACGACAGCCCGAAAATCGCCGTCATGCACAACGCCGACGACGTCATCCTCGGCCCTGGCGACCTGGGCTTCCTGCGTAAAACCTTCGGTGATCGCCTGACCGTTTATCCACTGGGCGGCCACTGCGGCAACCTTAACTATCGCGTCAACAGCGACGCCATGCTGGAGTTCTTCCGTGGCTAAATATCTCCTGCTGATTGCAGCGTTCCTCTGTGCAGGCGTGGCCCAGGCCGACAACAGTAAAGCCGATGCCCCGGTAGTGGTCGACAGCGACGGCTTCAAGGAACCGCTGACCAAACTCAAGTTCAACCCGGGCCTGGACCAGCGCGAGTTCGAACGTTCGACGCTCAACGCGCTGAACGTCTATGACCCGCTGGAATCGTGGAACCGCCGGGTCTACCACTTCAACTATCGCTTTGACCAGTGGGTGTTCCTGCCGGTAGTCGATGGCTATCGCTACATCACGCCAAGCTTTGTGCGTACCGGGGTGAGCAACTTCTTCAACAACATTGGTGACGTGCCGAACCTGGTCAACAGCCTGTTGCAGTTCAAGGGCCAGCGCTCGATGGAAACCACCGCGCGCCTGCTGCTCAACACCACGATCGGCATCGCCGGCCTGTGGGACCCGGCAACCGCCATGGGCCTGCCACGGCAGAACGAAGACTTCGGTCAGACCCTGGGTTTCTACGGCGTACCGGGCGGCGCCTACTTCGTACTGCCGATCTTCGGTCCGTCGAACATCCGCGACACCGCAGGTCTGGCCGTGGATTACACCGCCGACACTGCGATCAACTTCCTCAACGTCGCCGAAGTCAGCTCCAACCACCCGGAAGTCTGGGCTTTGCGTGCGATCGACAAGCGCTACCAGACCAGCTTCCGCTATGGTCAGATGAACTCGCCGTTCGAGTACGAGAAAGTGCGGTACGTGTATACCGAAGCGCGCAAGTTGCAGATCGCCGAGTAAATCGGCTGCCGGAAAACACTGTGGGAGCGAGCCTGCTCGCGAACGCAGAGTACCAGTCTCTATCAATATTGACTGGGCTACCGCATTCGCGAGCAGGCTCGCTCCCACATTTGTTATGTGTTGCTGATTAACCCTTCAGCGCTTTCCAGAGCTTGCCTACGACCGAAACCACCGCCAACACCACCGCGCCAGCAATAATCCCCGCCACACCATTGAGCAGCATCGGCACGACGAACCCGGCGCTCCCTGCCGCTGCGCCAACACCTTCGATCCAGTGATGCAGCACCGGCACGCCATGGGTGAGGATGCCGCCGCCGACCAGGAACATCGCCGCCGTGCCGACCACCGACAGGGTTTTCATCATGTACGGCGCGGCGCTGAGAATGCCGCCACCGATCTTTTTCGCCATCTGCCCGGGCTTCTGTGTCAGCCACAGCCCCAGATCGTCGAGCTTGACGATGCCCGCCACCAAACCGTAGACGCCCACGGTCATGACAATGGCGATGCCGGACATGACCACCACTTGCTGCGTCAGCGAGGCATCTGCCACGGTGCCGAGGGTGATGGCGATGATTTCTGCCGACAGAATGAAGTCAGTGCGGATTGCGCCTTTGATCTTGTCCTTTTCGTAAGCCACCAGATCGGTGGCCGGATCGGCCACTGCTTCGGTCAACTGCGTGTGCCCTGCCTCGTCCTCCTCTTTGCTGTGCAGAAACTTGTGCGCGAGCTTCTCGAAGCCCTCGAAGCACAGGTACGCACCGCCGACCATCAACAGCGGCGTCACCAGCCACGGTACGAAAGCGCTGATCGCCAATGCCGACGGCACGAGGATCAGTTTGTTGACGAACGAGCCCTTGGCCACCGCCCAGACCACGGGAATTTCCCGCTCGGCGCGCACGCCCGAAACCTGCTGGGCATTGAGCGCCAGATCATCACCGAGCACCCCGGCGGTCTTCTTCGCGGCCATCTTGGTCATCAATGCAACGTCATCCAGAACGGTGGCGATGTCATCGATCAGCACCAGCAAACTGCTTCCTGCCATGAATCCTGTTTCCTTCTGTGTATGAATGTTGCCAAGCATAACGCGACCGCCGGCCACAGGCTGCATTGTTGAGCGCCGCTCAAGGCCGGTGCTACCATGCGCCACCGCCAGAACAGGCAAGGAACCACCGGGTTTATGAGCACAATCCGCGAGCGTAACAAAGAACTGATCCTGCGCGCCGCCAGCGAAGAGTTTGCCGACAAGGGCTTCGCGGCGACCAAAACCAGCGACATCGCCGCCAAGGCGGGATTGCCCAAGCCCAACGTCTACTACTACTTCAAATCCAAGGAAAACCTCTACCGCGAGGTGCTGGAAAGCATCATCGAGCCGATTCTGCAGGCCTCGACCCCGTTCAACCCGGACGGCGTGCCGAGCGAGGTGCTGAGCGGCTACATCCGCTCGAAGATCCGCATCTCCCGCGACCTGCCCTACGCCTCCAAGGTGTTCGCCAGCGAAATCATGCACGGCGCCCCGCACCTGAGCGCCGACCTGGTCGAGCAGCTCAACGCCCAGGCCAAGCACAACATCGCCTGCATCCAGAGCTGGATCGACCGCGGCCAGATCGCCCCGATCGACCCCAACCACCTGATGTTCAGCATTTGGGCCGCGACCCAGACCTACGCCGACTTCGACTGGCAGATTTCCGCAGTGACCGGGAAGGACAAGCTTGATGAGGCCGATTATGAAGCGGCGGCGCAGACGATTATCCGGTTGGTGTTGAAGGGGTGTGAGCCGGATCAGTGAGATCGGGGGAACCGCTTCGCGAGCAGGCTCGCTCCCACATTTGGAATGCATTCTCCTGTGGGAGCGAGCCTGCTCGCGAATAGCCGCACCGCATACCTCAACTCATAACCAGATCGAATCCCACAACGGATAGTCGAAGGCTTTTGACCAGCCCTGCCCGCAATGGGTTGGCAATGACATACCGCGCCATCTTCACCAGATTCTCCTCTTTACGCAGTGCACGGTCATGGAAGCCAGGTTGCCAAAGGCTGGTCTTTCGACCGGTCGAAAGCTTTACCGCTTTGGTGCTGAGGGATTTGGTTCGCTGCA
This sequence comes from Pseudomonas sp. Sample_14, assembly GCF_004307515.1. Classification (NCBI taxonomy): domain Bacteria; kingdom Pseudomonadati; phylum Pseudomonadota; class Gammaproteobacteria; order Pseudomonadales; family Pseudomonadaceae; genus Pseudomonas; species Pseudomonas sp. Sample_14. The sequence continues at coordinate 90,926 of NZ_RCOC01000084.1, forward strand.
TCAATTCGCCGAGCGAGCCACTCTTCAATTCAATCAGCCAGTGAAAATGATCTGGCATTACGACCCAAGCCAGAGAATTGGCCAATCCCGTTCCCTCAGCTGCTCGGAATTGGCTTACAAGCCTTCTGCCAAGGAAGAAATGGCTGAATACGGGTTCTCTCCCGGCGGTATTGGCGGTCAGAAGGTAAATGCGGTTGTGTTCTGAATAGCGTCCGATGCGCAAGCGATGTGAAGTAGATAAACCCGGCATTCCGTTGCCTTCTCATAGGTTGATCATGAGAAGGCTAGCCGTGGAGATGGCAAAGGGAGCGTCAGACTTTTAGCAAGATGTGTAGCGCAGATCCTATTCGCGAGCAGGCTCGCTCCCACAGGGGCTTTCGAACACTCGAACATTTTGTGTCCAACCCAAACTCAATGCGGGAGCGAGCCTGCTCGCGAAAGCGGTTATTCAGACACTGACATTCAAACAGCCACCCCGCCATCCGCCCGCAAATCCAGCGCCTCCACCGCTCTGATTGCCACCTGCTCATCCACGTCCGACAAATCCCCACTGATCCCGATCGCGCCCAGCACTTCACCGGCCTGGTTGCGAATCAGCACGCCACCCGGTGCCGGCACTACGCTGCCCTGCCCCATGCTGTTCAACGAAGAAAAAAACGCCGGGCGTTGTTGGGCGTCCTGGGCGAGCAGGCGCGAACCCTTACCCAGGGCGATGGCGCCCCAGGCTTTGCCGATGGCGATGTCGGGGCGCAGCAGGCTGGCGCCGTCTTCGCGTTGCAGGGCGATCAGGTGGCCACCGGTATCGAGTACCGCAATGGTCAGCGGTGCGGCGTTGATGCCGCGTCCTGCGTTGATGGCTTCGCTGACCAGGTTGACTGCGACTTTTAAGGTTAAAGCGCTCATGGTGCCGTCCTCATTTTGTTATAGGGAAAGTCGTGGGACTGCGCGTTTGTGCCGCAGTCCGATGACACAAATAGAACACAATGGGTTATTTTTTTGTATACAATAATTCTCGAAAAGCGCCACATGCGACGAAAAGCCACAGCACAGCGGGCTTCCGACGAATGAAACAGGCGCTTGAGAAAATGGATTGACCTGCGCCGTCCGCCGTGAATACACTCTGCGCAAAGCCACTTGTATACAATTACAAAACGTAAAGAGGCACAAAACCATGAGCAAAATGAGAGCAATCGAAGCCGCCGTTCTGGTGATGCGCCGTGAAGGGGTTGATACCGCTTTTGGCATCCCGGGCGCAGCGATCAACCCGCTGTACTCCGCCTTGCAGAAGGTCGGTGGCATCGATCACGTCCTTGCTCGCCACGTTGAAGGCGCCTCGCACATGGCCGAGGGCTACACCCGCACCAAGGCCGGCAACATCGGCGTGTGCATCGGCACGTCCGGCCCGGCCGGTACCGACATGGTCACCGGGCTCTACAGCGCCTCAGCCGACTCGATTCCAATCCTCTGCATCACCGGGCAAGCACCCCGCGCCCGTATGCATAAAGAAGACTTCCAGGCAGTCGACATCACCAGCATCGTCAAGCCAGTCACCAAGTGGGCAACCACGGTTCTGGAGCCGGGCCAAGTGCCTTACGCATTCCAGAAAGCCTTCTATGAAATGCGCTCCGGCCGTCCAGGCCCTGTACTGATCGACCTGCCGTTCGACGTGCAGATGGCCGAAATCGAATTCGACATCGACGCTTACCAACCGCTGCCATTGGCCAAGCCGACTGCGACCCGCGTTCAGGTTGAAAAAGCTTTGGCTTTGCTGGATCAAGCTGAGCGCCCACTGCTGGTGGCCGGCGGCGGCATCATCAACGCCGACGCCAGCGACCTGCTGGTCGAGTTCGCCGAGCTGACAGGTATTCCGGTCATCCCGACCCTGATGGGCTGGGGCACCATCCCTGACGACCACCCGCTGATGGTCGGCATGGTCGGTCTGCAGACTTCGCACCGTTACGGCAACGCGACGATGCTCAAATCCGACGTGGTGCTGGGCATTGGTAACCGTTGGGCCAACCGCCACACCGGTTCGGTTGACGTCTACACCGAAGGTCGTAAGTTCATTCACGTCGACATCGAAGGCACGCAGATCGGTCGTGTGTTCACGCCGGATCTGGGCATCGTTTCCGACGCCGCGGCAGCGCTGACCGTGTTCATCGAAGTCGCCCGTGAATGGCAAGCCGCCGGCAAGCTGAAAAACCGCAGCGCCTGGCTGCAGGATTGCCAGCAGCGCAAGGCCAGCCTGCATCGCAAGACCCACTTCGACAACGTGCCGGTCAAGCCGCAGCGCGTTTACGAAGAAATGAACCAGGTGTTCGGCAAGGACACCTGCTACGTCAGCACCATTGGTCTGTCGCAGATTGCCGGCGCGCAGTTCCTGCACGTCTACAAGCCGCGTCACTGGATCAACTGCGGCCAGGCCGGCCCGTTGGGCTGGACCATTCCGGCGGCGCTGGGCGTGGTGAAGGCCGATCCGAACCGCAAAGTCGTGGCCCTGTCGGGGGACTATGATTTCCAGTTCATGATCGAAGAACTGGCGGTCGGCGCTCAGTTCAAACTGCCGTACATCCACGTAGTGGTGAACAACTCGTACCTGGGCCTGATCCGTCAGGCCCAGCGCGGGTTCGAAATGGACTACTGCGTGCAGCTGTCCTTCGATAACCTGAATGCGCCGGAACTCAACGGTTACGGGGTTGACCACATCGCAGTCGCCGAGGGCCTCGGCTGCAAGGCGCTGCGCGTGTTCGAACCGTCGGAAATCGCCCCTGCCCTGCGCAAGGCCGAACAGATGATCGAAGAATTCAAAGTGCCGGTGATCGTCGAGATCATTCTGGAGCGTGTGACCAACATCTCCATGGGTACCGAGATCAACGCGGTCAACGAGTTCGAAGACCTGGCACTGGTCGGCAACGATGCGCCGACGGCGATTTCGATGTTGGATTAACTGCTGACTGCTCTCCCTGTGGGAGCGAGCCTGTGTGGTGAGGGGATTTATCCCCGTTAGGGCGCGAAGCGGCCTCAAAACCTGAAACCGCGTCGTATCAGGTACACCGCATACAATGGTTTACGACTGCTTCGCAGCCGAACGGGGATAAATCCCCTCGCCACAGCTCGCTCCCACAGGGGACCTCACAAGATTTACGGGAGACCACCATGCCGCGTTTCGCAGCCAACCTGTCCATGCTGTTCACCGAACAGGATTTCCTTGCCCGTTTCGACGCCGCCGCCAAGGCCGGTTTCAGTGGCGTGGAATACCTGTTCCCGTACGACTTCAGCTCGGCTGAAATCAAGGCAAAACTTGAGGCCAACGGGCTGACCCAAGTGCTGTTCAACCTGCCGGCCGGTGACTGGGCCAAGGGCGAGCGCGGTATTGCCTGCCTGCCGGATCGGGTCGAAGAGTTCCGCGCCGGGGTCGATCTGGCGATCGCTTACGCACAAGTGCTGGGCAACACCCAGGTCAACTGCCTGGCCGGTATCCGCCCGCAAGGCGTTGACGATGCCACCGTGGAAAAGACCTTCGTTGCCAACCTCAAATATGCCGCCGACAAGCTGCAAGCGGTGGGCATCAAACTGGTGATGGAAGCGATCAACACCCGCGACATTCCCGGTTTCTACCTGAACAACACGGCGCAAGCCCTGTCGATTCGCGAGCAGGTCGGCAGCGCCAATCTGTTCCTGCAATACGACATCTATCACATGCAAATCATGGAAGGTGATCTGGCCCGCACCCTGCAATCGCACCTGGGCGAGATCAACCATGTGCAGCTCGCGGACAACCCGGGGCGCAACGAGCCGGGCACTGGCGAGATCAACTACCGCTTCCTGTTCGAACACCTTGATCGCATCGGTTATCAGGGTTGGGTCGGTTGCGAATACAAACCGCTGACCACCACCGAAGCGGGCCTGGGTTGGTTGAAAACCCATAACGCAATCTAAGAAACACAGCAAATCCCCTGTGGGAGCGAGCCTGCTCGCGAATGCGGTGGTTCAGTCAACACGGATATTGAATGTTCCACCGCATTCGCGAGCAGGCTCGCTCCCACATGAAAAGTAGCTCCCCTATTTGCTTGAGCACGACAAAAACAAGAGGATTTTCTCATGGCTAAAATCGGATTCATCGGCACCGGCATCATGGGCCACCCAATGGCGGCGAACCTGCAGAAAGCCGGTCACAGCCTGTTCCTGTCGCAACACCACGACGCGGCCCCGGCCGATCTGGTCGCTGCCGGCGCCGTCGCCCTGGCCAATCCGCGTGAAGTAGCGCAGGAAGCCGAATTCATCATCGTCATGGTTCCGGATACCCCACAGGTCGATGACGTGCTGTTCCGCGCCGACGGTGTTGCCGCCGGTATCGGCAAAGGCAAAGTGGTCATCGACATGAGCTCGATTTCGCCGACCGCGACCAAAGCCTTCGCCGCCAAGATCAACGAAAAAGGCGCGCAGTACCTCGACGCGCCAGTGTCCGGCGGTGAAGTCGGTGCCAAAGCCGCCACCCTGAGCATCATGGTCGGTGGCGACGCCGATGCCTTCGAACGCGCCCTGCCGCTGTTCCAGGCCATGGGCAAGAACATCACCCTGGTTGGTGGCAATGGCGATGGTCAGACCGCCAAAGTCGCGAACCAGATCATCGTTGCGCTGAACATTCAGGCTGTCGCTGAAGCCCTGCTGTTCGCCTCGAAAAACGGTGCCGATCCGGCCAAGGTGCGTGAAGCGCTGATGGGCGGTTTCGCTTCTTCGAAGATTCTCGAAGTGCACGGCGAGCGCATGATCAAGGGCACCTTTGACCCGGGCTTCCGCATCAGCCTGCACCAGAAGGACCTGAACCTGGCCCTGCAAGGCGCCAAGGAGCTGAACATCAACCTGCCGAACACCGCCAATGCCCAGCAAGTGTTCAGCACCTGCGCGGCCATCGGCGGCAGCAACTGGGACCACTCGGCGCTGATCAAGGGCCTGGAACACATGGCCAATTTCTCGATTCGCGACAAAAAATAAAGCCTGCACAAAACCCTGTGGGAGCGAGCCTGCTCGCGAAAGCGGCTTCACATTCAACATCCATGTTGGCTGACATACCGCGTTCGCGAGCAGGCTCGCTCCCACAAGGGTTCCGAGTTGCCCTTTCGAATAACAAGAATTCCGGGAGCCCGCCATGTCGGTCGATCCGCAACAACTGCTGCGCGAGCTGTTTGCCACAGCCATCGACGCGGCTCATCCGAACCAAGTCCTCGAAGCCCATTTGCCTGCCGATCGCAGCGGTCGGGTGATCGTCATCGGCGCCGGCAAAGCCGCTGCTGCCATGGCGCAAGTGGTCGAGCGCTGCTGGGAGGGTGAAGTCACCGGCCTGGTGGTGACCCGCTACGGCCACGGCGCTCCGTGCGAAAAAATCGAAGTGGTCGAAGCCGCACACCCGGTGCCGGATGCGGCGGGTCTGGCCGTGGCCAAACGTGTGCTGGAGCTGGTCAGCAACCTGACTGAAGACGACCGCGTGATCTTCCTGCTCTCCGGCGGCGGCTCTGCCCTGCTCGCCCTGCCAGCCGAAGGCATCACCCTTGCCGATAAGCAGTCGATCAACAAAGCCCTGCTCAAATCCGGCGCAACCATCGGCGAGATGAACTGCGTGCGCAAGCACCTCTCGGCGATCAAGGGTGGCCGCCTCGGCAAGGCCTGCTGGCCGGCGACGGTTTACACCTACGCGATTTCCGATGTGCCGGGCGACCTCGCCACCGTCATTGCCTCCGGCCCGACTGTGGCCGACCCGAGCACCTCAGCCGAAGCACTGGCGATTATCAAGCGCTACGGCATCGACATTCCTGCCTCCGTGCGCACCTGGCTGCAAAGTCCGGAATCGGAGACGGTCAAACCCGGCGACCCAAGCCTGGCGCGCAGTCATTTCCAGTTGATCGCCCGCCCGCAGCAATCGCTGGACGCGGCGGCGGTGAAATGCCGTCAGGCCGGTTTCAGCACCTTGATTCTCGGCGACCTCGAAGGCGAGTCCCGTGAAGTGGCGAAAGTCCACGCCGGCATCGCCCGACAGATCATCCACCACGGCCAGCCACTGGCGGCGCCCTGCGTGATTCTCTCCGGCGGTGAAACCACGGTAACCGTGCGCGGCAATGGCCGTGGCGGACGCAACGCCGAATTCCTCCTCAGCCTGACCGACAGCCTCAAGGGCCAGCCCGGCGTCTACGCGCTGGCGGGCGACACCGATGGCATCGACGGCTCGGAAGACAACGCCGGCGCAATCATGACCCCGGACAGCTACGCCCGCGCCGCCGCACTGGGTCTGAGCGCCAGCGACGAGCTGGACAACAACAACGGCTACGGCTACTTCCAGGCGCTCGATGCGCTGATCGTCACCGAGCCGACCCGCACCAATGTCAACGACTTCCGCGCCATTCTGATCCTTGAGAACTGCAAATCATGACGCCTGATAAAAAGGTCAAAATCCTCGCCACCCTCGGCCCTGCCGTCGACGGTATCGACGACATCCGCGAGCTGGTCGAGGCCGGGGTCAACATCTTCCGCCTGAACTTCAGCCACGGCGATCACGCCGACCACGCCAAGCGCTATCAGTGGATCCGCGAAGTCGAGCGTCAGCTCAACTACCCGCTGGGCATTCTGATGGATCTGCAGGGGCCGAAACTGCGCGTCGGCAAGTTCGCTGACGGCAAGGTGCAGCTGCATCGCGGTCAGGCGTTCCGTCTCGATCTCGATGCGACACCGGGCGATGAGCGCCGGGTCAACCTGCCGCATCCGGAGATCATTGCCGCGCTGGAAGCCGGCATGGATCTGCTGCTCGACGACGGCAAGCTGCGTCTGCGCGTTGTCACCAAGTACAACGATGCGATCGACACCACCGTGCTCAACGGCGGCGAACTGTCTGATCGCAAAGGTGTGAACGTGCCGCAAGCGGTGCTCGACCTGAGCCCGCTGACCGCCAAGGATCGCCGCGATCTGAGCTTCGGCCTGGAATTGGGTGTGGACTGGGTCGCGCTGTCGTTCGTGCAGCGCCCGCAGGACATTGTCGAAGCCCGCGCATTGATCGGCGACAAGGCATTTCTGATGGCGAAAATCGAGAAGCCTTCGGCGGTCGAGCAACTGCGTGAGATTGCTGAGTTGAGCGATGCGATCATGGTCGCTCGCGGTGATCTTGGTGTGGAAGTGCCGGCGGAAAGCGTGCCGCAGATTCAGAAAAACATCATCACCACCTGCCGTGCGCTGGGCAAACCGGTGGTGGTGGCGACGCAGATGCTCGAGTCGATGCGTTTCTCCCCTGCCCCGACCCGCGCCGAAGTCACCGACGTCGCCAACGCCGTGGCCGAGGGCGCCGATGCCGTGATGCTCTCGGCGGAGACCGCGTCCGGTGAGTACCCGCTGGAAGCCGTGCAGATGATGAGCAAGATCATCCGTCAGGTTGAGAACGGCCCGGACTATCAGACCCAGCTCGACGTCAGTCGACCGAAAGCCGAGGCGACGGTTTCCGATGCGATCAGCTGTGCGATCCGCCGGATCAGCAACGTGCTGCCGGTCGCGGTGCTGGTCAATTACAGCGAGTCCGGCGCCTCGACGTTGCGCGCATCGCGGGAACGGCCGAAAGCACCGATCCTCAATCTGACGCCGAACCTGCAAACGGCGCGGCGCTTGAGCGTGGCGTGGGGCATTCATTCGGTGGTCAACGATCGCCTGCGTCAGGTCGACGAAGTCTGCTCGACCGCACTGGAGATTGCTCAGGCGCAAGGCATGGCCGAGCGTGGCGACACGCTGCTGATCACCGCTGGCGTGCCGTTCGGGCAGCCGGGGTCGACCAATTCGCTGCGGATCGAAACGTTGATTTAGCGCCTGTACCGGCCTCTTCGCGAGCAGGCTCGCTCCCACAGTTGATTTGTGTGCACCACAAACTCAATGACTGGACGCAGATCCATGTGGGAGCGAGCTTGCTCGCGAAGCAGGCGCCTCGGTTTCCCTGACTTTCAGAACTGCCATGCCTGCCAATCACTTCAACACCCACTGCCCCGACTGGGCCGAGGCTTTGCTCAACGGTTTCAGTCAGATTTTCTTTCAGCGTCATCCGCTGTGCGGCCTGCTGTGTCTGTTGGCGATTCTGCTGACCGCGCCGGTGCTGTTCGCCGGGGCGCTGCTCGGTGGCGTTGCCGGTCTGCTCACCGCGCAGCGGCGCAACTACGCCAAGGCCGATCGCCAAGCTGGTCTGTTCAGCTACAACGGCGTGCTGCTCGGTCTGCTGCTGAGCCTGTATTTCCCTTGGTCGCCACTGCTGCCGCCGTTGATTCTTGCAGCGGGCGGCTTGAGCGCGATGCTCACTCAGCAATGGCTCAAACACGTGTACCGCAGTCGCGCCATACCGGCGTATACCTCGCCGTTCGTGGCGCTCAGCTGGGTGCTGCTGGTGTTCGCCGAACCGTCCACGCCGATGGCATCGGCCGACCTGAACACGACAAATCTGCTGGCCGCTGAACTGCGCGGATTTGGCCAGGTGATGTTTCTCGACCATCCTCTGGCCGGGGCGTTGATTGCCAGCGGTTTGCTGCTTGCCGATCGTCGCGCGTTCTGCTGGGCACTGCTGGCTTCGGCGATCGGCCTGGGCTCGAGTCTGCTGCACCACGAGACGTCCGCCGCACTGCTCGGGCTCGGTGGCTACAACGCCGTACTCGCCGCCCTCGCCTTCAGCTCGCAACGGCAACATCCGTGGCTGCCGCTGCTCGCCATTGTCCTGGCGTTGCTGGTGACGCCACTGTTTGCCGCCCTTGGATTGGCGACGCTAACCGCACCGTTCATCCTCGCCTGCTGGTTGATCCGGGCTGGCATTCAAATGCTTGGCAAAGCGTCGCTTGCGCATGAGTCTTGCGCTCACGAGGAGAATCACCCTAGGCTGCGCTGATCTTCGATTCAGGCGTTATCCATGGACAGCAGCAACAATTGGCGCGAACGGCTTTACGTCATGATTTTCCAGAGCGACACCCCGGCCGGGCGTCGCTTCGACGGCATCCTGCTGGTGATCATCCTCGCCAGCCTGGTGATCGTGATGCTCGACAGTATCGACAGCATTCACCGTAATTACGCCGACGTTCTAGCCTATATCGAGTGGGGCTTCACGGCGATTTTCCTCGGCGAGTACATCCTGCGTCTGTACTGCTCGCCCAAGCCGCTGCGCTATGCCTTCAGCTTTTATGGCCTGGTGGATCTGCTGGCGATCGTGCCGGGCATTCTCGCGCTTTATTACAGCGATGCGCAGTATCTGCTGATCATCCGCATCATTCGGATGCTGCGGATTTTCCGCGTGCTCAAGCTCAGCCCGTATCTCAAGCAAGCCAACTATCTGATGTCGGCGCTGCGCGGCAGCAAGCAGAAAATCGTCGTGTTTCTGGTCAGCGTATGCACGCTGGTAACGGTGTTTGGCACGCTGATGTACGTGATCGAAGGCCCGGAACATGGCTTCACCAGCATTCCCAAAGGCATCTATTGGGCAATCGTGACCTTGACCACTGTGGGCTTCGGCGACATCGTGCCGAAGACGCCGCTGGGCCAGGTGATTTCCTCGCTGGTGATGATCACCGGTTATTCGATCATCGCCGTGCCCACAGGGATTTTCACCGCTGAGCTGGCCAACGCCATGCGCGGCGAACAGCTGCAACATGACTGCCCAGGCTGCCAGAAAAAGAGCCATGAACAGAGTGCAGCGTTCTGTTCGCGCTGCGGCAGTCAGCTGTTCAAGAAAGTGGAATAAGCACAGAGCTTTTTAATCTTTAAGCGACTATGCGTGGCCCGCTATAGTCGCTGGCAAATCGCCTCATTTTTGACACGACACCCCACAGAACAAGGAATGCGCAGTGAAAAAACTCTTTGGCGCCTCACTTCTCGCCGCCGGCCTGGCCTTGGCCAACATCGCTCAGGCTGCACCGACGCTGCTCAACGTTTCCTACGACGTGATGCGCGATTTCTACAAGGACTACAACACTGCGTTCCAGAAGCACTGGCAAGCCGAGCACAACGAAAACATCACCGTGCAGATGTCCTTCGGCGGCTCGAGCAAGCAGGCGCGTTCGGTGATCGACGGCCTGCCGGCTGACGTCATCACCATGAACATGGCCACCGACATCAATGCCCTCGCCGACAACGGCAAACTGGTCCCGGACAACTGGGTAACGCGCCTGCCGAACAACAGCGCGCCGTTTACCTCGGCGACGGTGTTTATCGTCCGCAAGGGCAACCCGAAAGCTTTGAAAGACTGGCCTGATCTGCTCAAGGACGGCGTACAGGTGATCGTGCCGAACCCGAAAACTTCGGGTAACGGCCGCTACACCTACCTGTCGGCCTGGGGCTATGTACTGAAAAACGGTGGTGACGAGAACAAGGCCAAGGATTTCGTCGGCAAGCTGTTCAAGCAGGCGCCGGTGCTCGACACCGGTGGCCGCGCGGCCACCACCACGTTCATGACCAACCAGATCGGCGACGTACTGGTGACCTTCGAAAACGAAGCGGAAATGATCGCCCGCGAGTTCGGTCGCGATCAGTTCGAAGTTATCTACCCAAGCGTCTCCGCAGAAGCCGAGCCACCGGTTTCGGTGGTCGACAAAGTGGTCGACAAGAAGGGCTCGCGCGCTGCGGCTGATGAGTACCTGAAGTACCTGTGGTCGCCGGAAGGTCAGGAAATTGCTGCGGCCAACTACCTGCGCCCACGGGATCCGGCGGTGCTGGCGAAGTACACCGATCGCTTCCCGAGAGTGGATTTCCTTTCGGTGGAGAAAACGTTTGGTGACTGGCGCACGGTGCAGAAGACGCACTTCAATGATGGTGGGGTATTTGATCAGATTTACACGGGCCAATAAGGCTTGCTCTGAAAAACAAGAGGCGACCCACTGAGGTCGCCTTTTTGTTGAGCCCGGTTACCCTCACCCCAGCCCTCTCCCAGAGGGAGAGGGGGCCGACCGAGGTGCCTTGCGTCAGACATCGACCTGCGAGACCGAGTCGATTATGGATTCACCGAGTAACGTTCAGATCGGCAGGATCCCAAGCATCCCCCAATCAGTCCCCTCTCCCCCCGGGAGAGGGCTAGGGTGAGGGGCTTTTGGGCGAGAACAGTAATCTTATGACCACCTCCCTCGCGACTATCCTCGATCAACCGATCAGTCATTACACAACGTAATAAGAGTTATCATCCGAAACTGTCTTCTGCCAACCCGCGTTGTCCATTAGCCTTCACCGCTTTCCTGTGCCCGACCCGAGTATTCCTATGCCCACCACTCACGCAATGACCCGAGGCATGGTGCTGCTGTTCGCCTTCTGCTGCGGCGCCATCGTTGCCAACATCTACTATGCACAACCGATCATCGGCCTGATCGCGCCGGACATCGGCCTCTCCGACACCATGGCCAGTTTCATCGTCTCGCTGACGCAGATCGGCTATGCGTTGGGTCTGTTCTTTCTGGTGCCGTTGGGGGATCTGCTGGAAAACCGGCGGCTGATGATCATCACCACGGTCGTGGCGATCGCCAGTCTGCTTGGCGCCGCGTTCACTGAACAGCCGAACGTGTTCCTGCTGATCTCGCTGCTGGTCGGCTTCAGCTCGGTGTCGGTGCAGATCCTGATTCCGCTGGCCGCGCATCTGGCGCCGGAAGAGTCCCGAGGCCGTGTGGTCGGCGGGATCATGGGCGGTTTGCTGCTGGGCATTCTGTTGGCGCGACCGGTGTCGAGCGTGGTCGCCGACCATCTCGGCTGGCGCGCCATGTTCATGATTGCCGCCGGGTTGATGGCCGCGATCAGCGTGGTGCTGGCACTGACCGTGCCCAAGCGCCAGCCAGATCACAGCGCAACTTATGGCCAATTGATCGGCTCGCTGTGGACGCTGCTGCGCCAGCAACCGGTGCTGCGTCAGCGGGCGTTTTATCAGGGCTGCATGTTTGCCACGTTCAGCCTGTTCTGGACCGCCGTGCCGCTGGAACTGGCACGCAACCATGGCCTGTCGCAAAGCGAAATTGCGATCTTCGCTCTGGTGGGCGCGATAGGTGCCATCGCCGCGCCAATCAGCGGCCGCCTCGCTGATGCCGGTCACACACGCATCGCCTCGCTGCTGGCCATGCTCTTCGCCAGCCTGAGCTTCCTGCCCGCCTTCATCCACCCGGCCTATAGCGTCATCGGCCTGGCCGTGACCGGCGTGGTGCTGGACTTCTGCGTGCAGATGAACATGGTCCTCGGCCAACGCGCGGTGTACTCGCTGGACGCGAAAAGTCGTGGCCGTTTGAACGCGCTGTACATGACCAGCATCTTTATCGGCGGCGCCTTCGGCTCCTCGGTGGCCAGCGCGGTGTACGAGCATGGCGGCTGGTTGTGGATCGTGATTGTCGGCAGCGTCTTTCCGCTGTTGGCGTTGGTGCGGTTTCTGAGTGTTTCACGACGCGCTTCATTGGCCACGGCTTAAGGCTTCAAAAGCTTCGCGAGCAAGCTCGCTCCCACAGGTTTTGGGTGACCTTCGAATCACTGCAATACACAAAACCAGTGTGGGAGCGAGCCTGCTCGCGAAGGCGTCAGTTCAGATCATGTTTGCACCGACTGACACAGCGCTTTCGCGAGCAGGCTCGCTCCCACAATTGCGCAGCCCCTCAATACCGAACCAGTTTCTCCATCGCCGCATCCGCTAGAAACGAGGAGCGGCTTTTGACGTTGTGCTCGCGTACATAGCGATCAATACGCTGAATCACATAGCCGGGCAGCGTAACGTTGACCTTTTCGGTCTTGCCCAGGTACGGCGAGATATCCAGTTCCAGCATGCCCCAGCCCATCTCGGCAAAATCCGGATGATTGCGATGCGCCGCTGCCGAGGTCGGCATCGGAATCGCCTGACCGGCCGCCGCGATCTCCTGCAGCATGAGGTGAGCCACTTCCACGGCCGCGTTGTAGGCCTCTTCAAAGCTGTCCCCGGCCGTGACTGCGCCGGGAATATCGGGGATCTGAATACCGATGGCAGTGTTCTCGTCACCCCACTCGATGCAGATGGGATATTGCATTACGGATCTCCTTCATGACGGGTTGGCGGGCTGAATAACCCCGCGCGCCGCCGAATGCTTTTGACTGTCCCCAGCGGTAAATCCTTTTTCGGATGCGGGACGGCAATCGTGTTCGGGTTGTAACGATGAGTGAAGATGTGATGACTGCCCGCAACCCGATCCAGCGTCCAGCCCGCCTCCTCCAGCTCCTTCATCAATAGCCTGCTCTGCACCAACCGCCTCCTTGGCCTGGCCCATTAAAAGTAACTCTAGAGTTATCTTTACTCAAGCACAGAATGGGGCGGAGTGATGGTTGGTTGTTTTACAAAGTATTCCTGCAACAGTTTCGTTTATTGCGAATTTCGCTTGATTCGAATAACGTCCGCGGATCTTCCTTACAATGCTGGAACAGTCTTATGACCACCGCTACTCCATCTGCCATCAATCTGCCCCTCGAACGTGAGGTCAAAGCCGCGATTGAAGGCCAGCGCGCCCTGACCGCATTTCTCGCAAGCGGTTTTGAAACTCAGCGAATCCAGATTTTTGATGAACAGAACGAAGCCCACAGCGTCGAGCTGCCAACATCGGCGTTGCGCTTGCTGAGCGATATCCTCGCGGCGCTGGCGCAGGGCAACGCTCTGAAGGTGGTACCGATCCACGCGGAGCTGACCACGCAGGAAGCTGCCGATCTGCTCAACGTCTCACGTCCGCACATGATCAAACTGCTGGAGAGCGGTGAGATTTCCTACCACAAAACAGGCAAGCACCGACGTGTGCGTTTTGCCGATCTAATGGAATATAAAACCCGGCGAGACACCGCCAGCGAGCGGGCAATGATGCTTCTCGCGGAGCAGGCACAGGCGCTAAGGACAGGATACGAGTGAGGCATTCCTCTTTCACTGCTGTATACGATGCATGCGTTTTATATCCGGCCCCTTTAAGAGATTTCCTGATGTGGCTCGCGTTGTCAGGGCTGTATCGGGCTCGCTGGACTCAGGAAATACACCACGAATGGAAGCGTAATTTATTGAAAAACAGGTCCGACCTGACCCTCGAACAACTCGATCGCACATCGCAATTGATGGCTCTTGGCTTTCTCCAACGGCAAGGACTAGTCGAGTCGGTAAAGGTGTTAGCCAACTATCGTGCGATTCTCTGAAAATCAGACGCAAAAAAAACGACGATCCCAAGATCGCCGTTTCTCATCACTGCCCGAACTTCTTGCCCAACCCCGGCGGGACGCCGTGGATGTTGGTGTCTTCCCACGGGCCGTTGGGGCTGACCGAGCGGCTCCAGCCGTTGTTCCAGCGGTAGTAGGTGCGCTGGCGGTAGAAGGTGTTGGTCTGGTCGTCGAGCACGTAGACGCCGAGCTTCTGGTCCCAGTGGCTGTTACCGCCCGGTGGCGGGGCGAAGCTGGCCGAGGTGCGGGGCACGGGCTTGGCGGGTTTGGCCGGGATGCTCTTGCCGGGGCTTGGCGAGGTCGACGGGGTTGGGCTTGGCTGCGACGGCGGGATCGGCGGCAGGCTGGTGGTCGGTTCCGGGCGTTGTACCGCACATGCACTCAAGCCCAGGGCCAGTGTGAGGACTGTGATGCGGGCGATGGTGTGCATGGCGGTGCTTTCCTGTTGGGTCCGGTTACTTGTCCGGGCTGTCGATGGTCAGTTTTTGGAGCGCTGTGGTGCTGCTGGCCAATGGGCCGCTGCGACCGATCCACTCACCGACAGTCGGTTGACCGGCCCGTGAGATGCGCGCAACCAGTTGGACTTCAGGGAAGTTGGACAGTTTCAACTGCGGCATCATTGCGTCGGCATCGCCCAGTTCGACGGTCACCGGCAGGTCAGCCACGGTCAGGCGTTTGGCCGCCAGCGGCGCCGGTGGGCCAGAAGTGGCGCGGGCGAAGATGAACACGCTGTCGCCCGGTTGCACCTTGCCTTTGAGTTCGCTGGCCAGATCCACGCTGACTGTCAGCAACGCGCTTTTCGGCGCCGCTGCCTGGGCAACCTGGCCACCGCTGGCTTTCAGGCGTTCGGCGGCACGCTCGATGCCGCCTTGCAGCGCAGCGCGAGAGTTGTCATCCGGCGGCAGTTGCGCGAGCAGGCGATTCCAGTAGTCGATGGCCTCCTGATAACGCTCACCTTCGAACGCGGCGATGCCGAGCAGGCCGAGGCTGGTGACTTCTTTCGGATCAGCCTTCAGCGCTTCATCGGTCAGTTTCTGAATCTGCTCCGACCACTTTTTACCGTCAGCAAAATACTGCGCCTGCGCCCATTGGCCGAGCAGCTCCGGCTGGCGACCGGAGAGGTTGGCGGCGCGTTCGAACATCTTCGCCGCGTCTGCCGGGCGGTCCTGAGCCATGTAGGTACGGCCGAGGAAATACAGACCTTCAGCGGAATCCGGTTGTGCGGCAACCGCACGTTCCAGACGCTGGGTCATCTCTTCCATCGACTGCGGTGCCTGAGCGAATTCGCGGGTCAGTTCGACCTTGTCGGCGGCGCCGAAATGCAGGTACAGACCGAGGCCCAGCACCGGTACCAGCACAGCGGCCAGCAGCGGCAACGGTTTACCCAGGCGCGAGACACGCGGCGTGGCGGCGCCTTCGGTGTCGGCGAGCAGTTCACGCGCAGCTTCCGCGCGGCCGCTGTCCAGTTGCGCGGCGTCGAGCACGCCCTCGGCCTGCTGCGCTTGCAGCTCGGCCACCCGTTCCTGGTACAGCGCGACGTTCAACGCGGTGCGATCTTCTTCCCGCTGGGCGCGGCGTTCGCGCAGCACCGGGATCAGCAGAAAACTCAGGGCGACCAGAAGCAACAGCCCTGCGGCGAGCCAGAAATCAATCATTCTTGGTTTTTATCCAACAGTTGGTCGAGGCGCTGACGTTCTTCGGCAGACAGCGATGACGGCGTTTCGGCGCGTTGCCCGCGACGCCTGCGCACGATCAGCGCGATCACCACGAAACCACCGAGCAGCAGCCCGGCCGGGCCGAACCACAGCAGCGCGGTCTTGGCATTGAGCGCCGGTTTGTAGCGGACGAAATCACCGTAGCGATCGACCATGAAGTCGATGATCTGCTGATTGTCCTTGCCCTCGCCGAGCATGCGGAAAATCTCCTTGCGCAGGTCGGCGGCGATCGGCGCGTTGGAGTCGGCAATGTCCTGGTTCTGGCATTTGGGGCAGCGCAGTTCCTTGGTCAGTTCGCGGAAACGCTCGCGGTCGCCCTCTTTGGCAAATTCGTAGGTGTCGATGGCCGCATGGGCGACACCGGCCAGGCTCAAACCCAGCACCACCGCTGCGAGAAAACCCTTCATGGCTTGGCCTCATCGACCAGCGCCTGATACTTGGCTGCGAGTTTTTCGCGCCAGACCTGCTCGTCGATCACCCCGACGAACTTGTCGCGGATGATGCCTTTGGCGTCGATGAAGAAGGTTTCCGGCGCGCCGTAGACACCAAGATTCAAGCCCAGCGAACCCTCGTCGTCACGGATATCCAGCGCATATGGATTGTGGAATTCCGCCAGCCACTTCAAGGCATCAGCGTTGGTGTCCTTGTAGTTGATGCCGTAGATCACCACGCCGCGCTCGGCGAGTTTGTTCAGCACCGGATGCTCTACGCGGCAAGAAATGCACCAGGTGCCCCAGACATTGACCAGCGCCGGTTTGCCGAGGATGTCGGCCTTGGTCAGCGTCTTGTCACCCTGCACACTCGGCAGGGAAAACTCCGGGAACGGCTTGTTGATCATCGCCGACGGAAGCTCCGCCGGATCCAGATACAGCCCACGATAAAGAAACACCGCCACCAGCAGAAAAATCGCCAGCGGCAACAACATCAACCAACGCCTCATGCCGCCGCTCCCGTCATGCCCAGCGCTTCGCGCACTTTGCTTTTCACCTTGACCCGATAACGCCGATCCAGCGCCGCCAGCAAACCACCCAATCCGGTGAGCAAGCCGCCGAACCAGATCCAGCGCACGAACGGTTTGACGTGTACGCGCACGGCCCAGGCGCCGTTATCCAGCGGCTCGCCGAGGGCGACGTAGAGATCGCGGGTGAAACCGGCATCGATGCCGGCTTCGGTCATCACCGAGTTCTGCACGGTATACAGACGTTTTTCCGGGTGCAGCACGCTGATTTCCTCGCCGTCACGAATGACGCGGATGGTGCCTTTGTCCGAGGTGAAATTCGGCCCTTCGAAATGCTTGGCGCCTTCGAAGACGAACTGATAACCGGCCAGATCCATCGACTCGCCCGGTGCCAGACGCAGGTCGCGCTCGGCACTGTTCTGGCTCGACAACACCACGCCCAGCGCGCACACGGCGATGCCGAGGTGGGCGATCTGCATGCCCCAATAGCTGCGGGTCAGCGTCGGCAGACCTTTGATCAGGCCTTTGTGCCGAGTCTTGTCGAACAGATCGCGCACGCCGGCGAGCAACACCCACGCCGCCAGCAGGAACGTCGCGATCACTGCCCAGTTGAAATCGCCGTACGCCACGCCGGCCACCACGGCCAATGCGACGCTGCCGAGCAGCACCGGAGTGAGCATGCTCGCCAGCCATTTCACTGGCGTGTCCTTCCAGCGCACGATCACGCCGATCGCCATGACCAGCATCAGCAACGCCATCAACGGAATGAACAACGCGTTGAAGTATGGCGGGCCGACCGAGAGCTTGGCGCCGCTGATGGCATCAAGAATCAGCGGATACAACGTGCCAAGCAGGATCATCGATGCAGCGACGACCAGCACCAGGTTGTTGCCCAGTAGCAAAGTCTCGCGCGACCACAGGTTGAAGCCAACCTGACTTTTCACCACCGGCGCACGCAGCGCAAACAGCGTCAGCGAACCGCCGACCACGAACAGCAGGAAAATCAGGATGAACACGCCGCGCTCGGGATCCGAAGCGAAGGCATGCACCGAAGTCAGCACGCCCGAGCGTACGAGGAAGGTGCCGAGCAGGCTCAACGAGAACGCGGCGATCGCCAGCAACACCGTCCAGCTCTTGAACACGCCACGCTTTTCGGTAACCGCCAGCGAGTGAATCAACGCGGTGCCGACCAGCCACGGCATGAACGAGGCGTTTTCCACCGGGTCCCAGAACCACCAGCCGCCCCAGCCGAGCTCGTAGTACGCCCACCACGAACCGAGGGTGATGCCGATGCCGAGGAAGGCCCAGGCGACGATGGTCCATGGCCGCGACCAGCGCGCCCACGCCGCATCGAGACGCCCGCCGAGCAGCGCGGCGATAGCGAACGCGAACGCTACGGAGAAACCGACGTAACCCATGTACAGCATTGGCGGATGCACGATCAGGCCGATGTCTTGCAGCAACGGGTTGAGGTCGCGACCGTCGGCGGGAATCTGCGGCAGGATCCGCGCGAACGGGTTTGAGGTAAGAATCAGAAACAGCAGGAACCCGGTGCTGATCATGCCCATCACCGCCAGGACGCGGGCGAGCATGACTTGCGGCAACTGCCGGGAGAACACCGACACGGCGAAGGTCCAGCCGCCGAGGATCAACGCCCACAGCAGCAGCGAACCTTCGTGGGCGCCCCACACCGCGCTGAATTTGTAGTACCACGGCAGCGCGCTGTTGGAGTTCATCGCCACGTAGCCGACCGAGAAATCGTCGGTCATGAACGCGTAGGTCAGGCAGCCGAAGGCAAACAGCAGAAAGGCAAACTGGCCCCACGCTGCCGGTTGCGCCAGGCTCATCCACAAGCGGTCACCGCGCCACGCGCCGAGCATCGGCACCAGCGCTTGGACCAGTGCAAAACACAGCGCGAGGATCATGGCCAGGTGGCCCAGCTCCGGAATAAACAGTGCGGCGGCCATCGATCAACCCTCCTTCACAGGCGTCGGTGCGGATTGACCGCTGTCCTTCAGCGCTTTGGTCACTTCCGGCGGCATGTACTTCTCGTCGTGCTTGGCCAGCACTTCATCGGCGACCACCACGCCATCAGCGTTGAGCTTGCCGAGGGCGACAATGCCCTGCCCTTCACGGAACAGATCCGGGAGGATGCCGCGATAGGCGATGGTCACGGATTTGTTGAAGTCGGTGACGACGAATTTGACGTCCAGCGAATCCTTGGAGCGTTGCAGCGAACCGGCCTCGACCATGCCGCCGGCGCGGATGCGCGTGTCTTGCGGCGCTTCGCCGTTGGCGATCTGCGTCGGCGTGTAAAACAGATTGATGTTTTCCTGCAGCGCGCTCAGGGCCAGGCCGACAGCAGCGCCCACTCCGACCAGAATCGCCAGAATGATGATCAGACGTTTTTTGCGCAGCGCATTCACTTGCCGTTCTCCCGGCGCAGACGACGCGCCTCTTGTTGCAGATAACGCTTGCGCGCCGCAATAGGCGCCACCACGTTGAGGGCCAGCACCGCCAGACAGATGCCGTAGGCCGACCAGACATACAGGCCGTGATGGCCCATGGCGAGAAAATCGCCGAATGAAGCAAAACTCATCGCACCGCCTCCAGACTCTGCTGCACTTCGGTCTTCACCCAACTGGCGCGGGCCTCGCGCTTGAGCACTTCAAGACGCATGCGCAGCAACAGCACGGCGCCGAAGAAGCAGTAGAAACCCAGCACCGTCAGCAGCAGCGGCAGCCACATTTCCGCCGGCATCGCCGGCTTTTCCGTGAGGGTGAACGTCGCGCCCTGGTGCAGGGTGTTCCACCACTCCACCGAGTATTTGATGATCGGAATGTTGATCACGCCAACAATCGCCAGCACCGCGCAGGCCTTGGCGGCGCTGTCGCGGTTGCTGATGGCATTGCCCAGCGCGATCACGCCGAAATACAGGAACAGCAGAATCAGCATCGAGGTCAGGCGCGCATCCCACACCCACCACGAGCCCCAGGTCGGCTTGCCCCAGATGGCCCCGGTGACCAGCGCCACGGCAGTCATCCACGCACCGATCGGTGCGGCGCATTGCAGGGCGACATCGGCCAGTTTCATCTTCCACACCAGCCCGACCACGCCGCAGACCGCGAGCATCACGTAGATCGACTGGGCGAGCATCGCTGCAGGTACGTGGATATAGATGATGCGAAAGCTGTTGCCTTGCTGGTAATCCGGCGGCGCGAAGGCCAGGCCCCAGACCACGCCAACGCCGATCAGCAGCAACGCTGCAATGCTCAACCACGGCAGGAACTTGCCGCTGATGCCGTAGAACCACTTGGGCGAGCCGAGCTTGTGAAACCAGGTCCAGTTCATACTGTTTCCATCACGGTTGCCGCTCATCATCGCGAGCTGGCAGAGGGTCATGCCTTTCTTCTGATAGAAGTGGTCAATTTTTGACCAGGCCTCATTATTATTCGCCGACGCTGATCTTCAGGCCAGCGGCTATTGCAAAGGGTGTCAGGGTGATCGCCAGCGCTGTGAGGCTGGCCATCCACAACAGGTATCCGGTCGCCGGCATGCCTTGCAGCGCCGCTTGCAACGCGCCGCTGCCAAGGATCAACACCGGGATGTACAACGGCAGAATCAGCAGCGCCAGCAACAGGCCGCCGCGCTTCAGACCGACCGTCAGCGCCGCGCCGACTGCACCGAGCAGGCTCAACACCGGCGTGCCCAACAGCAACGACAGCAGCAGCACCGGCAGGCACGCGGCCGGCAAACCGAGCATCAACGCCAGCAACGGCGACAGCAGCACCAGTGCCAGACCAGAGAACAGCCAGTGTGCCAGCACCTTGGCCAGGACCAGAAGCGGCAGCGGGTGCGACGAAAGGACCCACTGTTCCAGCGAGCCGTCTTCGAAGTCACTGCGAAACAATCCGTCCAGCGACAGCAGGACCGACAACAACGCCGCCACCCAGACTAACCCCGGGGACAGGTTTTGCAAGACTTGAGTTTCCGGGCCGACGGCCAGCGGGAAAAGGGCAATGACGATGGCAAAGAAAATCAGCGGATTGGCCAGCTCCGCCGGGCGGCGGAACAGCAGTCGCGATTCGCGGGCAAGCAGCAGGCCGAAGACACTCATACCGCCCATTTCCCCAGATCGATGTCGCGATAACCGGCTGGCATGCGGCTCAGGGTGTGGTGGGTGGTCAGCACCACCAGGCCGCCGCGTTCGCAGTGGCCGGCCAGATGCTCTTCCAGTTGCGCAACCCCCTGCTTGTCCAGCGCGGTGAACGGTTCGTCGAGAATCCACAACGGCGGGCTGTCCAGATACAACCGCGCCAGCGCCACACGGCGCTGTTGGCCGGCGGAAAGACTGTGGCAGGGAACGTCTTCGAAACCGCGCAATCCTACCGCTGCCAGCGCCTGCCAGATCGCCTCGCGCTCGGCGGGATGATGCAAGGCGCACAGCCACGAGAGGTTTTCTTCGGGAGTGAGCAGATCCTTGATCCCGGCGGCGTGGCCGATCCACAACAGGTTTCGCGCCAGTTCGCTGCGTTGCTCCGCCAGCGGCTGACCGTTGAGCAGCACCTGGCCGTCGGTGGGTTGCATCAAACCGGCGAGCAGACGTAAAAGACTGGTCTTGCCGCTGCCGTTGGGGCCGCTGATCTGCACCATGTCGCCACTGGCCAGGCGCAATTCGAGGTTTTCGAAAAGCAGCCTGAGATCGCGTTCACACGCCAGGGCAACGGTTTGCAGGACAGGACTGGTCAAGGGATCACGGGCCTTATACGGTTCAAGTCGGCTCTGGAGCGGCCGTTAAAGAGATGCAGCATAGATGCTTTGATCGCTCGATCTGGCGAGCTGGATCAAACAATTGCCAGGTTTTTTGAACGAAGCGCACGACGCGCGGCATTATACATGCCGTGCCTTACTCTCAAGAGCGCAATTTCCTCAGGTTGTGTCCGCGTATGACAGGCGAAATGAACATCCTCCCGCTGCCACCCACCGTGCCGGCGAGCGCTCGCCCGCAGACGGGTGAACTGCTCAAGCTGCTGACGCCGGTCGAGGGCTTGATCGGCGCGGGGCAAAGCGCCAAGGCCGAGGTGTTGTCGCTCAAGCAGGCCGATCAGACCTTTGAATTGCTGCTCAAGGTGACCCTCGACAGCGGCCGTCAGACCACCGTGCAGGCCAGCAGCAACCTGCCGTTGCCACAGGGCACCAACCTGGCGATCACTCAGCCGTCGGCCGGCAATCTGGCGATCACCGTACAACAGGCGATTGCCAGCAGCGTCGCCACCCTGACCCGCATCGATACCGCGCAATTGCCCGCCGGCACCTTGCTGCAAGGCAAAGTCGTGACCTCGCAAGCCCTGCCGCAGACGCCGGGGCAAGCGGCGGTATTTCGCTCGATGGTCACCCTGCTCAACACCGCATTGAGCGGCAGCACCTTGACCGTCGACAGCCCGCAACCGCTGCGCATCGGCACCTTGTTGTCGGCGCAGGTGCAGGATGCGCAAACCCTCAAATTCGTGCCGCTGAGCAGCCGTCAGGAGCAACTGGCGGTCAGTCAGCAATTGCTCGGTCAGCAAAGTCGTCAGGGCTCGCTCGATGGCCTGCTGAAGATGTTGCAAAATCTGCCGCCTACCACTGACCAGACCTCGGCCGATCTGCGCGCGGTGGTCGACAAGCTGCTCGCCAGCCTGCCGGACGTGCAACAAATGAGCACCGCCAAAGGCGTGGCGCTGGCCTTGGCCAACAGCGGCGCGTTCCTCGAAGCGAAATTGCTCGGCGGACAAAATCCCACGCTCGCCCCGGACATGAAGGCCGACCTGCTCAAACTGATCGCGCAACTGACCCCGGGCCTGCCAAGCAACACCAATTTCAATGCAATCATCGCCGCCAACACCCTGGCGCAAGCGCTGCCGAGTTTCGTCCGGAACGCCCTCGGCACCCTCGGCCAGGTCAGCGCCAAACCGGTACCGAGCAGTTTCCCATTGCCCGAACGCCTGCTGGCAAAACTCGAAGGCGAAGGTGATCTCGAACAACTGCTGCGCCTCGCCGCCGCTGCGGTGTCGCGTCTGCAAAGCCATCAGCTGTCGAGCCTGGAACAGACCGGCGTCACCGACGATGGCCGCCTGCTCAGCACCTGGCAGCTGGAAATCCCCATGCGCAATTTGCAAGACATCGTGCCGTTGCAGGTCAAGTTCCAGCGTGAAGAAGCGCCGGAGCGCGAGCCGCAGCCACACGAACGCCGCGATGAGCGCGAAGCCAAACAGCAGTTGTGGCGCGTCGATCTGGCCTTCGATCTGGAACCGCTCGGGCCGATGCAGATTCAGGCGCAACTGATCGCCGGCAGCCTGTCCAGTCAGCTGTGGGCCGAGCGGCCGTACACCGCCGATCTGATCGAGAACAATCTGTTTGCCTTGCGCCAGCGCCTGCTCGATTCCGGGCTCAACGTCGGCGACCTCGACTGCCACCACGGCACGCCGCCGCAAGGCAACCAAACCCGCCTCGAACACCGCTGGGTCGACGAAACCGCATGAACGATTCCACTGCTCCACGCCAGGCCATCGCCCTCAAATACGACGGCAACCACGCCCCGACCCTCACCGCCAAGGGCGACGAAGAACTGGCCGAAGAGATCCTGCGCATTGCCCGCGATTACGAAGTGCCGATCTACGAGAACCCTGAACTGGTGCGCCTGCTGGCGCGGATGGAACTGGGCGACAGCATCCCCGAAGAGCTCTATCGCACCATCGCCGAGATCATCGCGTTTGCCTGGAACCTGAAAGGCAAATTCCCCGAGGGACAGGACCCGAACGCGCCGATGGTCGAGAAGGACATCACCGCACGCGGGGATGATTATTGAGGTTTCAAAGACGCTTTCGCGAGCAGGCTCGCTCCCACATTCGACCGTGATCAAATGTGGGAGCGAGCCTGCTCGCGAATAGCGCTTTTGATTTGATCGTTCCCACGCTCCGCGTGGGAATGCCGCCCGTGACGCTCCGCGTCACATTTCACAGGCGGAACGCGGAGCGTCCCAGGATGCGTTCCCACGCAGAGCGTGGGAACGATCTCAATCACCGCACGCGGGGATGATTATTGAGGTTTCAAAGACGCCTTCGCGAGCAGGCTCGCTCCCACATTCGACCGTGATCAAATGTGGGAGCGAGCCTGCTCGCGAATAGCGCTTTTGATCTTGCTTGCCGCTCGAAGCCTGAAGCTCCTAGCTGCCCTTGTGCAACTTGCGCATCAACTCCGCTTCAGCCTGGGTCAAGCCGCACGACTGAGTCAGTTCATCGACGCTGGCGCCCATGCCCACCAGTTTCGCCGCCTGGGCGAATGACAGGCTCGACGGGTCGCGTTGTTCCAGTGCAACGATCTTGTCCGGCAACGGGCTCACCACCGCGCGCAACTCGTGCAGGGCTTCGCCCATGCGCACGTTGCCGTTCTGGTAGTCGTCGACGCGTTTGGCCAGTTCCTTGATGCGCTGATCACGCAGCGCATCACCCTGTGCCTGCTGCGCAGCGATCACTCGCTGCGCCTTGATGTACGAGACGAACATCGCCAGCGTGCCGGCCCAGAACAGGAACAGAACAATTACCGCAACCTCGAGAATCAAATCAGATGCTCTCCAGTTCCGACCATTCTTCTTCGCTCATCATCTTGTCCAGCTCGACCAGAATCAGCAGTTCGTTGTTCTTGTTGCACACGCCCTGGATGAACTTGGCCGATTCTTCGTTACCGACGTTCGGCGCGGTTTCGATTTCCGACTGACGCAGGTAAACCACTTCGGCCACGCTGTCGACCATGATGCCGACGACTTGCTTGTCAGCTTCGATGATGACGATACGGGTGTTGTCGCTGATCTCGCCGCTGTGCAGGCCGAAGCGCTGACGGGTGTCGATCACGGTGACCACGTTGCCGCGCAGGTTGATGATGCCCAGCACGTAGCTCGGTGCACCCGGTACCGGCGCGATCTCGGTGTAGCGCAGCACTTCCTGCACGCGCATCACGTTGATGCCGTAGGTTTCGTTATCCAGTTTGAAGGTCACCCATTGCAGGATCGGATCTTCAGAACCTTTTGCATTCGACGCCTGACTACTCATACCCTGACCCCTCGAAAAAACCGCCCCGGGCGGTGTGTGTTCTGTGTGGTGGCACTGGAAAATGCCATCGCCTGATTGTTATGTCGGCTGCTATGTCGGTTTATGTAGCGGCTTGTTGCCACTCAAGTGCTTTGCCCCGCCGCTGGCGATCAACTCGGCCAGTGCGGATACGTCAAGCAATGCACACATGTGCTCGATCACGGTGCCGGCGAGCCATGGCCGCTGACCCCGGTGACTTCTCCATTTGATTTCATTCGGGTCCAGGCGCAACGAGCGGCTGACCTGATGCACCGCCAGCCCCCACTCGTAACCTTGTACCGAAATCACGTATTGCAGGCCCTGCCGGAAGTCATCGCGGTAACGATCCGGCATGACCCAGCGCGCGGTGTCCAAGACTTTCAGATTGCCGGCCTGGCTCGGCAGAATGCCGAGGAACCACTCCGGCTGGCCAAACAGCGGCGTCAGCTCGTGGCCGGCCAGCGAATAGATCGAGCCGAGGCACACCAGCGGCACCGCCAGGGTCAACCCGGCAACATCGAACAGCAAGCATTCGAAGGCTTCGGCAGCCCAGGCCGGACGGCCATCGGGCTCGACCGGTGGCGGCGGGTTGTTCGGCGGCAGGTGCACTTCCACCAGCGGCGGGACCAGCACCTGCGGCTCAGCAATCTGCGGCGCGGGTTCTGGCTCCGGTTCGGGTTCCGGCACGGTCAATAATTGTGTTTGCAGCAGCGGCGCCAGTGTCGACAGTGGCGCGCGCGGTTCGTCGATCAGCGCCACCGGTGCTTTGCCCACGGGGGCAGCAGCGGGCGCGGCGACCGGGCCGGCAGATTTCTGCGCGTCGCGGGCCTGCTCTTCCAGCACCGCTGCCTGAAACTCGTCCATGGCCTCGGTGCTTTCCACCACTTCAGGCTGCGCCTGTTCGACGACTGGCGGCAGCGCTTCGACCGGCGCAGGCAAGTCCTCGGGCAGGTCGAGCAACAGGTCTTCCAGATAGGACTGCAAGGCCTGTTGCGGACGTGACGTGAGTTTCACTGGGCGGTTCATCGGTGATCAGCGCCTGACAGGGAAACCGCGTTGTCTGCTTCGCGAGCAGGCTCGCTCCCACAGGGTTCGGGCAAACAGATCGAAATCATCTCAGGCCACCTGCGGAACAAGTTGCTGCGCGAGCAGGTGCTTGAGCAGCGCGCGGTAGGCCAGCACGCCACGGCTCTTGCCGTCGAATTGCGAAGGCGTGACGCCCGCCCGGCTGGCGTCGCGCAGACGGGTATCGACCGGGATGTAGCCGTGCCAGATGTCGTCGGGGAATTTGTCACGCAGCACGCGCAAGGTGCCCATCGACGCCTGCGTGCGGCGGTCGAACAGCGTCGGCACAATGCTGAACGGCAGCGGCTGTTTGCGCGAGCGATTGATCATCGCCAGGGTGTTGACCATGCGCTCCAGACCTTTCACGGCGAGGTGCTCGGTCTGTACCGGGATCACCAGTTGCTGGCTCGCCGCGAGGGCGTTGACCATCAGCACACCGAGCAACGGCGGGCTGTCGATGATCGCATAATCGAAGTCCTGCCACAGTTGCGCCAGACTCTTGGCGATCACCAGACCCAGGCCACTCTGCCCCGGCGACTGCCGCTCAAGGGTGGCCAGTGCGGTGCTCGATGGCAGCAGGGAAATGCGTTCGTCGCTGGTCGACAACAGCAACTGCCCCGGCAGGCCGTGCGGCACGCTGCCCTTGTGCAGAAACAGGTCGTAGTTGCTGTGTTCCAGGCTGTCGGGGTCGTAGCCGAAATAGCTGGTCATCGAGCCGTGCGGGTCGAGATCGACCACAACCACGCGCTTGCCCGCCTCGGCCAGCAATCCGGCTAAAGCGATGGAGGATGTGGTTTTACCGACACCACCCTTTTGATTGGCGACTGCCCAGACTCTCATTCAGTTCGTTCCTCCCGGCCAGGTTGATTGACCGAGACATGCTTCAGCGTGTTAATGCGGGCGACGGAGAATTGACGGCACTCTCGCGTCCCGGCGTCTTGACCGGGGTCGGTGCAGTTTGTGTGCCAGCGCGCTTCAACGCCGCGTCCGGTTGCGCATTGGCGGTTCCGGTGCCCGTCAGGCTGCGGCGCACATCGAGATTGCGCGACACCACCAGCACCACACGACGGTTCTTCGCCCGGCCTTCGACCGTGGCGTTGTTGGCCACTGGCTGGAATTCGCCGTAGCCCACCGACGCCAGTCGCCCAGGGTTCACGCCCTGCATGGCGAGCATGCGCACGATGCTCGCCGAACGCGCCGAAGACAGTTCCCAGTTGGTCGGGTACTGCGCGGTGCGGATCGGTTGATCGTCGGTGAAGCCTTCGACGTGGATCGGGTTGTCGAACGGTTTGAGGATGGCCGCGACCTTGTCGATGATGTTGAACGCGATGTCGCTCGGCATGGCGTCGCCGCTGCCAAACAACAGGCTGGAATTGAGCTCGATCTCGACCCACAACTCGTTGCCGCGCACGGTCATCTGGTTGGAGCTGATCAAATCACCGAAGGCGGCGCTGATGTCATCGGCGATGCTTTTCAGCGGATCGCTGGCCCCGGAAATACCGGCGTCGACCTGCTCGGCATCCTTGACCAGCGGCTTGGCCGGGGTCACGGTTTTCGGTCGTTCGTCGCCGATCGGAATCGGTTTGAGCGAGCGATCGGAGTCGGTAAACACGCCGATCAGCGCTTCGGAAATGACTTTGTACTTGCCTTCGTTGATCGACGAGATCGAGTACATCACCACGAAAAACGCGAACAGCAAAGTGATGAAATCCGCGTAGGACACGAGCCAGCGCTCGTGATTGACGTGTTCTTCCTGGTGGCGACGACGAGCCATGAGGTTATTCCCTTAGTCCATGAAGCCTTGCAGCTTCAACTCAATGGAACGAGGGTTTTCACCTTCGGCGATCGACAGAATTCCTTCCAGCAACATTTCGCGATAACGCGACTGCCGCAACGCGATGGACTTGAGCTTGGCCGCGACCGGCAAGAGGATCAGGTTGGCACTGGCCACGCCATAGATGGTCGCGACGAACGCCACGGCAATGCCGTTACCCAGTTGCGACGGATCGGCGAGGTTGCCCATTACGTGAATCAGGCCCATCACCGCACCGATGATGCCAATGGTCGGCGCATAGCCGCCCATGCTTTCGAACACTTTGGCCGCTTCGATATCGCGGGATTCCTGGGTGTAGAAATCCACTTCGAGAATGCTGCGAATGGCTTCCGGCTCGGCGCCGTCGACCAGCAGTTGCAGCCCCTTGCGCGAGTAGCTGTCAGGCTCGGCGTCGGCCACGCCTTCGAGGCCGAGCAAGCCTTCCTTGCGCGCCGTCAGGCTCCAATTGACCACGCGGTCGATGCCGCCGGCCAGGTCGACACGCGGTGGAAAGAAGATCCAGCCGAGAATCTGCATAGCGCGCTTGAACGCGCTCATCGGCGATTGCAGCAGCGCAGCACCGACCGTGCCGCCCAGTACGATCAACGCCGCCGGGCCGTTGGCCAGCGCGCCGAGGTGGCCGCCTTCAAGGTAGTTGCCGCCGATGATGGCGACGAACGCCATGATGAGGCCGATAAGGCTGAGAACATCCATCAGATACACGCCTCGACGATGTGCTTGCCGATGTCGTCCAGACCATACACGGCGTCAGCCAGATCGGCTTTGACGATGGCCATCGGCATGCCGTAGATCACGCAGCTTGCTTCGTCCTGCGCCCACACCGAACTGCCGCCCTGCTTGAGCAGACGCGCGCCTTCGCGGCCGTCGGCGCCCATGCCGGTCAGCACCACTGCCAGAACTTTGTCGCCGTAGGACTTGGCTGCAGAACCGAAAGTGATGTCCACGCACGGCTTGTAATTCAGACGTTCGTCACCCGGCAGAATCTTCACCGCGCCACGGCCGTCGATCATCATCTGCTTGCCACCCGGCGCCAGCAGCGCCAGGCCCGGACGCAGGATGTCGCCATCCTCGGCTTCCTTGACGCTGATACGGCAGAGCTTGTCGAGACGTTCGGCAAACGCTTTGGTGAACGCCGCCGGCATGTGCTGGATCAGCACGATCGGCGCCGGGAAGTTCGCCGGCAACTGCGTCAGTACGCGTTGCAGCGCAACCGGGCCGCCAGTCGAAGTACCGATGGCTACCAGTTTGTAGGCTTTGCGTTTCGGTGCTGGCGACGAAGCGCTGGCAGCGGATGCGCGAGCAGGCGCTGGCGCAGGCGCCGGACGTGCCGGGACAGGGCTGCTGTGGCTCGTGTGGCTGCCGTAGCTCGACGCTGCCGGAGCAGGCGTCGGCGCTGGCGCAGCGGCGGGAGCCGGCGCGCTGTAGGCACTGAAACGACGATTGCTGCGCGAGATGCTGTGGACTTTCTCGCACAGCAGTTGCTTGACCTTCTCGGGGTTGCGCGAGATGTCTTCGAAATTCTTCGGCAGGAAATCCACCGCGCCGGCGTCCAGCGCATCGAGGGTTACCCGCGCGCCTTCGTGGGTCAGCGAGGAGAACATCAACACCGGGGTCGGGCAGCGCTGCATGATGTGCCGCACTGCCGTGATGCCGTCCATCATCGGCATCTCGTAGTCCATGGTGATCACGTCAGGCTTGAGGGCCATGGCCTGATCGATCGCCTCTTTACCGTTGGTGGCCGTGCCGACCACCTGGATGCTCGGATCCGCCGAAAGAATTTCCGAGACGCGGCGGCGGAAAAAACCCGAATCGTCCACCACCAGGACTTTGACTGCCATAAACACTCCATTAGGTGCAGCGGCGCGTCATCGCGCCGCCGCCCCGGATTCAAATACGCTTTGTGGCGTAACGCTTGAGCATGCTTGGAACATCGAGAATCAGCGCAATGCGGCCGTCACCGGTGATGGTGGCGCCGGACATGCCCGGAGTTCCCTGGAGCATTTTGCCCAATGGCTTGATGACCACTTCTTCCTGGCCGACCAGTTGATCGACGACGAAGCCGATCCGCTGTGTGCCCACCGAAAGAATCACCACATGGCCTTCGCGCTGCTCTTCATGAGCAGCGGAGCTGACCAGCCAGCGCTTGAGATAGAACAATGGCAGCGCCTTGTCGCGCACGATCACCACTTCCTGACCGTCGACGACGTTGGTGGTCGACAGGTCGAGGTGGAAGATTTCGTTGACGTTGACCAGCGGGAACGCGAACGCCTGATTGCCGAGCATGACCATCAGCGTCGGCATGATCGCCAGGGTCAGCGGCACCTTGATGACGATCTTCGAGCCCTGACCCTTGGTCGAGTAGATGTTGATCGAACCGTTGAGCTGGGAAATCTTGGTCTTCACCACGTCCATGCCGACACCACGGCCGGACACGTCGGAGATCTCGGTCTTGGTCGAGAAACCCGGGGCGAAGATCAGGTTGTAGCACTCGGTATCGCTCAGGCGATCGGCCGCGTCCTTGTCCATCACACCGCGTTTTACCGCGATCGAACGCAGGACGTTCGGGTCCATGCCTTTGCCATCGTCGGAGATCGACAGCAGGATATGGTCGCCTTCCTGCTCGGCCGCCAGCACCACGCGACCGCCACGAGCCTTGCCCGATGCTTCGCGTTCTTCCGGCGATTCGATGCCATGGTCAACGGCGTTGCGCACCAAGTGGACCAGCGGGTCGGCCAGAGCCTCGACAAGGTTTTTGTCGAGGTCGGTTTCTTCACCCACCAGTTCCAGGTTGATTTCTTTCTTGAGCTGACGTGCGAGGTCGCGAACCAGACGCGGGAAGCGCCCGAAGACCTTCTTGATCGGCTGCATCCGCGTTTTCATCACGGCGGTCTGCAGGTCAGCGGTGACCACGTCGAGGTTCGACACGGCCTTGGACATGGCTTCGTCGCCGCTGTTAAGGCCCAGGCGCACCAGACGGTTACGCACCAGCACCAGCTCGCCGACCATGTTCATGATCTCGTCGAGCCGCGCGGTATCGACGCGCACAGTGGTTTCCGCTTCGCTGGCCGGTTTTTCCGCCGGTGCAGCGGCTGGGGCACGGGCCGGAGCCGGTGCAGCAGCAGCGGCCGGTTTCGGCGCCTCAGCTTTCGGTTCAGGCTTGGCGGCAGGTTTCGGCGCAGCAGCGGCAGCCGGAGCTTTCGCCGCTGGCGTGGCGACGCTCGACGCAGAGCCGGCAGTCGCAGCGCTGGCGTCAAACTTGCCTTTGCCGTGCAATTCGTCGAGCAGCGATTCGAATTCGTGATCGCTGATCAGGTCACTGCCGGCCGCAGCGGCTGCCGGTGCAGCAGGTGCTGCCGGCGCCGAAGCGATGGCCGATTCCAGCGCGTCAACGGCGAAGTTGCCCTTGCCGTGCAACTGATCGAGCAAGGCTTCGAATTCGTCGTCGGTGATGTCCGAGCTGTCGCCCGCAGCAGGCGCAGCCGGAGCCGCTGGTGCTGGCGCCGGAGCAACCGCATCGACAGCAAACTGGCCCTTGCCGTGCAGCTGATCGAGCAGCGATTCAAATTCGGCGTCGGTGATTTCATCGCTGGCCGCCGTGTCGGCAACCTGCGCGGGAGCAGCGACAGCGGCCGGAGCCTCGGCCTGGGCCTTGACGGCGTTCAGCGAGTCCAGCAATTGTTCGAATTCGTTATCGGTGATGTCGTCCGATGCGCTTTCGGCGACCGGTTCTTCCACCACTTCCACTGGCGCGGCAACGGCTTCATCCGCCGATTGCGGCTCGGCCAGACGCGCCAGCGCGGCCAGCAGTTCCGGCGTGGCAGCGGTGATCGGTGCACGCTCACGGACTTCGCTGAACATGCTGTTCACCGCGTCCAGCGCTTCGAGCACCACGTCCATCAGTTCTGCATCAACGCGACGCTCACCCTTGCGCAGGATGTCGAACACGTTTTCGGCGATGTGACAGCACTCCACCAGCTCATTGAGCTGAAGGAAGCCGGCGCCCCCTTTTACAGTGTGGAAACCGCGAAAAATTGCATTGAGCAGATCTGCATCATCCGGACGGCTTTCCAGCTCGACCAGTTGTTCGGACAGTTGCTCAAGAATCTCGCCGGCCTCAACCAGGAAATCCTGAAGGATCTCTTCATCGGCGCCGAAGCTCATTAATGGGGTGCTCCTACAGGTCTAAAAACCCAAAAAACCCGAATTCCGAAACTCTAGAATCCAAGGCTGGATAACAAATCGTCCACATCGTCCTGACCGGACACAACGTCTTCTCGTTTATCGGCATGAATCTGCGGACCTTCACCCTGCGAGAGATGTTTTTGTGGATCTTTTTCAGCAAGCATTGCGGCGCGGTCATGTTCGATGCCCGCAAAGCGGTCGACCTGACTGGCCATGAGCACGAGTTTGAGCAGATTGCTTTCGACTTCGGTGACCAGTTGGGTCACACGCTTGATCACTTGACCTGTGAGGTCCTGGTAATCCTGAGCCAGCAGGATGTCGTTGAGGTTGCTCGACACCGCACGGTTGTCCGTGCTGCTGCGTGACAGAAAACCGTCGACCCGGCGCGCCAGTTCGCGGAACTCTTCAGCCCCGACCTCGCGACGCATGAAGCGGCCCCAATCGGCGCTCAACGTCTGCGCTTCATCAGCGAGACTGTTGACCACCGGCGTGGCGCTTTCCACCAGATCCATGGTGCGGTTGGCCGCGGCTTCCGTCAGCTTGACCACATAGCCCAGGCGTTCGGTGGCGTCGGTAATTTGCGACACTTCCTCGGCCTGCGGCATGTGCGGATCAATCTGGAAATTGACGATCGCACTGTGCAGTTCACGTGTGAGCTTGCCCACTTCCTGATACAGGCCGCGGTCACGGGTCTGATTGAGCTCATGGATCAGTTGCACCGCGTCGCCGAACCTGCCTTTTTCAAGGCTCTCGACCAGTTCGACCGCGTGTTTTTTCAGGGTCGATTCGAAATCGCCCTGTGATGATTCGTTATGCTCCATAGCTCCCCCGCGCATTCATCAGCCGATGCGTTCGAAAATCTTCTCGATTTTGTCTTTCAACGCTTGAGCCGTGAAAGGTTTGACCACGTAACCGTTCACACCGGCCTGGGCGGCCTCGATGATCTGCTCGCGCTTGGCTTCAGCAGTCACCATCAACACCGGGAGGTGCTTGAGTTTTTCATCGGCGCGCACGTGACGCAGCAGGTCGATACCGGTCATGCCCGGCATGTTCCAGTCCGTTACCAGAAAGTCGATGCTGCCGCTGTTGAGCACCGGAATGGCAGTGGTGCCATCGTCGGCCTCGACGGTGTTGGTGAACCCAAGATCGCGCAGCAGGTTCTTGATGATCCGCCGCATCGTTGAGAAGTCATCAACGATGAGGATTTTCATGTCTTTGTTCAATTCGACCTCCAAGCAGTCTTAAACGCGCCCAGCACCTGGACGCGCCACTTCAATCAATCGGCATAGCACTCGAAGTTTGTCTGGAGCACAACGGATCGAGACCGGCGCCGTTCATCACCGCACCAGCCTCGTTTCGCAGTGTCCCCACACTGCCTTCAGCGCGCTCGCCACTCCCCCAAACGCCCCCGCAGACGGGCCGCGCACTGGCTGTGTAACTGGCTGACCCGCGATTCACTGACGCCAAGGACTTCACCGATTTCCTTGAGGTTCAGCTCTTCGTCGTAGTACAGCGCCAACACCAGTCGCTCACGCTCCGGCAAATTGGCAATCGCGTCCGCCAGCGCCGCCTGGAAGCGTTCATCTTCCAGATCGCGTGACGGCTCCATATGAGCACTCGCGCCATCCTCGTGCAGCCCTTCGTGTTCGCCGTCCTGCAAGAGGTCGTCGAAACTGAACAGGCGACTGCCCAAGGTGTCATTCAGAATCCCGTAGTAATCGTCGAGACTCAATTGGAGTTCGGCCGCAACCTCGTGATCTTTAGCGTCACGGCCGGTTTTAGCTTCAATCGAGCGAATCGCGTCGCTGACCATCCTGGTATTACGGTGAACCGAGCGTGGCGCCCAATCCCCTTTGCGCACTTCATCGAGCATCGCGCCGCGGATTCGAATGCCCGCGTACGTTTCGAAACTGGCGCCTTTGCTGGCGTCGTATTTGGTCGAGACTTCGAGCAAACCGATCATCCCGGCCTGGATCAGGTCTTCGACCTGCACGCTGGCCGGCAGGCGCGCCAGCAAGTGATAGGCAATGCGCTTGACCAGTGGCGCGTAGCGCTCGATCAATTCGTATTGCGCGTCACGCGCCGACTTTTTGTAAAGATTCATGCCACTGGCGGTCATATCACAGGCCCTGCGGTTTGCTGCACGAGACGCTCGACGAAAAATTCCAGATGCCCGCGCGGGTTGGCCGGCAGCGGCCAGGTGTCGACCTTCTGGGCGATGGCCTTGAAGGCCAGCGCGCACTTGGAACGGGGAAAGGCTTCGTAGACGGCGCGCTGCTTCTGCACTGCCTTGCGCACGCTTTCGTCGTACGGCACGGCGCCGACGTATTGTAGGGCGACGTCGAGGAAGCGATCCGTGACCTTGGTCAACTTGGCGAACAGGTTGCGCCCTTCCTGCGGGCTCTGCGCCATGTTGGCCAGCACGCGGAAGCGGTTCATGCCGTAGTCGCGGTTGAGCAACTTGATCAGCGCGTAAGCGTCGGTGATCGAAGTCGGCTCGTCGCAGACCACCAGCAACACTTCCTGGGCGGCACGAACGAAACTGACTACCGAGTCACCAATACCCGCAGCGGTGTCGATCACTAGCACGTCGAGATTGTCGCCGATGTCGCTGAACGCCTGGATCAGGCCGGCGTGTTGCGCCGGGCTCAGGTGCACCATGCTCTGCGTGCCGGAGGCCGCCGGCACGATGCGAATCCCGCCCGGGCCTTGCAACAGCACGTCGCGCAGTTCGCAACGGCCTTCGATAACGTCGGCCAGTGTGCGCTTGGGTGTCAGCCCCAGCAGAACGTCGACGTTCGCCAGGCCCAGGTCGGCGTCCAGCAGCATGACCCGACGGCCAAGCTCTGCCAGCGCCAGCGACAAGTTCACTGACACGTTAGTCTTGCCGACGCCACCTTTGCCGCCGGTCACCGCGATCACCTGTACGGGATGCATGCTGCCCATGTTATTTCTTTACCTTGTCTTGCATAGACGGAGGCCACATTACTGGCTGCGCGTTCCTGATCGGAACAATGCGTGGCAGACCATCGATGTAGGTACAAAAACTGTTCATGATTACCTCAGCCAACCTGCTTGGTCGGGCTGTGATAGATATCAGCGAACATGTCAGCCATGGCTTCTTCGCTGGGTTCTTCCTGCATTTGCACGCTGACGGCGCGGCTGACCAGTTGATGACGACGCGGCAGATGCAAATCATCCGGAATCCGTGGGCCATCGGTCAGATACGCGACCGGCAATTCATGACTGATCGCCAGGCTCAGCACTTCGCCGAGACTGGCCGTTTCATCCAGTTTAGTCAGGATGCAGCCGGCCAGCCCGCAACGCTTGTAACTGTGATAAGCGGCGGTTAGAACCTGTTTCTGGCTGGTGGTTGCCAGGACCAGATAATTTTTTGAGCGAATGCCACGCCCGGCCAGGCTCTCGAGCTGCATGCGCAACGCCGGATCACTGGCTTGCAGGCCGGCAGTATCGATCAAAACCACGCGTTTGCGTAGCAGTGGATCCAATGCCTGCACCAGCGACTGACCTGGATCGACGTGCGTTACCGGCACGTTGAGGATGCGCCCGAGGGTTTTCAATTGTTCCTGCGCGCCGATGCGGAAGCTGTCCATGCTCACCAGCGCGACGTTCTGCGCGCCGTACTTGAGCACGTAACGCGCGGCGAGCTTGGCCAGCGTGGTGGTCTTGCCCATCCCGGCGGGGCCGACCATGGCAATCACACCGCCCTCTTCCAGCGGCTCGACTTCCGGTACGGCAATCATCCGCGCCAGGTGCGCCAGCAGCATGCGCCAGGCCTGACGGGGTTCTTCGATGTCGGTGATCATCGCCAGCAGATCGCGCGACAGCGGGCCGGACAGGCCGATGCGCTGCAGACGGCGATACAGATTGGCCTGGGCCGGACGGCTGCCTTGCAACTGATTCCAGGCCAGGGTGCCGAGCTGCACTTCCATCAGCTCGCGCAGGTTGTTCAATTCAAAACGCATCGAATCCAGTGCACGCGGATCGACGCCCGCCGAGGCCTGCGCAGGCGCTGCGGCCGGGCGCGTCGGTGCGGCGTAGGTCGGCTCGCTCAGCGGTTCGGCAGCAGTCAGCGGCAGGCCTGCGGTCAATGGCAGCCCGGCGAACAATTGCTGATTGGTGTTGCCGTCGGCTTCGCCACGCAGGCTCAGCTCGGCCTGGGCGGTGACGATGCGCGACTGGGTCTTGCGCAGCTCGTCTTCGAGTTCCATGTTCGGAACCCGTGGCGCCAGCGCCGACAATTTGTAATCCAGAGCCGCCGTCAACTCGACGCCGCCGGCAATGCGGCGGTTGCCGATGATGGCGGCATCAGCGCCCAGCTCATCGCGAACCAGCTTCATGGCCTGACGCATATCGGCGGCGAAAAAACGCTTAACTTGCATAAACCACTACCTCAGCCGTTGGGCCCTACTGTCGCAACGATGGTCACTTGCTTGTTGTCCGGTACTTCCTGGTAGGCCAGCACATGCAGGCCTGGCACTGCGAGGCGGCCGAAGCGCGAGAGCATCGCGCGAATCGGGCCTGCCACCAGCAGGATCACCGGTTGGCCTTGCATTTCCTGCCGCTGGGCCGCTTCGATCAACGAACGCTGCAGCTTCTCGGCCATGCTCGGCTCCAGCAGAACGCCCTCTTCCGAGCCTTGTCCTGCCTTCTGCAGACTATTGAGCAATATCTGTTCCAACCTTGGTTCCAATGTGATTACAGGCAGCTCGGACTCAGTGCCTACAATGCTTTGGACGATTGCACGGGATACGCCGACCCGCACAGCGGCGACCAGCGCGGCGGTATCTTGACTCTTGGCAGCGTTGTTCGCGATCGCCTCGGCGATGCTGCGGATGTCACGCACCGGCACGTGCTCGGCGAGCAGCGCTTGCAGGACCTTGAGCAACTGCGACAGCGAAACCACGCCCGGCACCAGCTCTTCCGCCAGTTTCGGCGAGCTCTTGGCCAGCAATTGCATAAGTTGCTGCACTTCCTCGTGGCCGATCAGCTCACTGGAGTGCTTGTACAGAATCTGGTTCAAGTGCGTGGCGACCACGGTGCTCGCATCGACCACGGTGTAGCCGAGCGATTGCGCCTGGGCGCGCTGGCTGATTTCGATCCACACCGCCTCCAGGCCAAAAGCCGGATCTTTGGCGTTGATCCCGTTGAGCGAGCCGTACACCTGACCCGGATTGATCGCCAGTTCGCGATCCGGGTAGATCTCGGCCTCGGCGAGGATTACGCCCATCAGCGTCAGGCGATACGCGCTCGGCGCCAGATCGAGGTTGTCACGGATGTGCACGGTCGGCATCAGGAAGCCCAGATCCTGCGAGAGCTTCTTGCGCACGCCCTTGATCCGCGCAAGCAATTGCCCACCCTGATTGCGGTCCACCAACGGGATCAGGCGATAGCCGACTTCCAGGCCGATCATGTCGATCGGCGTCACGTCGTCCCAGCCCAGCTCCTTGGTTTCCATGGCGCGGGCCGGCGACGGCAGCAGTTCCTGCTGACGCTTGACCTCTTCCAGCGCCACGACCTTGGCGACATTCTGCTTTTTCCAGAACAGGTACGCGCCGCCTGCGGCCAGCGCCGCCATGCTCAGGAAGGAGAAGTGCGGCATGCCCGGCACCAGGCCCATCACCGCCATCAAACCAGCGGCCACGGCCAGCGCTTTCGGCGAGGCGAACATCTGGCGGTTGATCTGCTTGCCCATGTCTTCCGAGCCGGAAGCACGGGTCACCATGATCGCCGCTGCTGTAGATAACAACAGTGATGGCAATTGCGCCACTAAACCGTCACCGATGGTCAGCAAGGCGTAAACCTTGCCCGCATCGCCGAAGCTCATGCCGTGCTGGAAGATACCAACCGCCATGCCGCCAATGAGGTTGATGAACAGAATCAGCAGGCCGGCGATCGCGTCACCACGGACGAACTTGCTGGCACCGTCCATCGAACCGTAGAACTCCGCCTCCTGGGCGACTTCCTGACGGCGTGACTTGGCTTGATTCTGGTCGATCAGGCCGGCGTTGAGGTCGGCGTCGATCGCCATTTGTTTGCCAGGCATCGCATCGAGGGTGAAACGCGCGCTCACCTCGGAAATCCGCCCGGCACCCTTGGTCACCACGACGAAGTTGATGATCATCAGAATCGCGAAGACCACGATACCGACCACGTAGTTACCGCCGATCACCACCTCACCGAAGGCCTGAATCACCTTACCGGCGGCGGCGTGGCCGTCCTGACCGTGGAGCATCACCACCCGCGTCGAGGCCACGTTCAAGGCCAGACGCAGCAGCGTCGCCACCAGCAGAATGGTCGGGAACACCGCGAAATCCAGCGGCCGCAGCGCATACACGCAGACCAGCAGGACGACGATGGACAAGGCAATGTTGAAGGTAAAGAAGACGTCGAGCAGGAACGGCGGTACCGGCAACATCATCATCGCCAGCATGACCAGCAGCAACAACGGCACGCCCAGATTGCCTCGACTGAGGTCGGCAACGTTGGTGCGTGCTGTATTGAATAACTGAGTGCGATCCACCGGTTTTCCCCGTTCCTTTAAAGCAAACTTTTGACGCCCCGAACGGGCGCAGGGCGGCTGTTGCAAGAAGCTTTCCAACTTTTGCCGGGGAATGAAATAGAGCGGTTTTACTTGGGATCATCGGCTGATTGGGCTGACCCCTTCGCGAGCAGGCTCGCTCCCACCGTTGGAAATGCATTCCCAATCGGACATTTGGAATACGGCCCCTGTGGGAGCGAGCCTGCTCGCGAAGAGGCCTTCGAATGCGGCGCATTTTTTCGATTTAAACGAAGCTGTTTAAAAGACACCTGCAGACACGGTCTCAAGGCTACAAATCCTTGCGCCATTGCCTACAGCCAAGCCAGAATCCGCCGGCTTGTGCACCTGGGGGTCGGGTTCTATCGTGGTCCGGTCGCTGACGAATCAGCGATCGGGTTTAGCGACCCGGATCAACTCAGTGCATCAGCGATCGTGGCTTCGTTGCGGGATTTTTCGCCCGCAATAACGTTATGGCGGCTGTATGCGGGAGACCTTCGGGTCTACCGGGGTGCCTGAGACCGGTTCGCTAACCTGCGTACAGCTGCCACCTTCACTTGTTTAGCGACAGGGGGAAAGTGGCTCCATAACCTCAGGAGCTTCACCATGATCAAACCA
>NZ_RCOC01000039.1:0-791 GCF_004307515.1 Pseudomonas sp. Sample_14
GCGCATGGAAGAAATCCTGTTGTATTGGGGCGGCGATGAGCGTGGCAGCGACTTTGTCGACCCGGCGGTGGCGCAGGATTTCCCGATCTGTGTGCCGATTGCCACCCAGGCCCTGCATGCCTGCGGCGTCGCCAGCGCATTCAAGATCCGTGGCGAGCATCGGGTCGCCGTCACCACCTGCGGCGATGGCGGCACCAGCAAAGGTGATTTTCTCGAGGCCCTCAATGTCGCTGGCGCCTGGCAGTTGCCGGTGGTGTTCATGGTCAACAACAACCAATGGGCGATCTCGGTACCGCGACGCATTCAGTGCGGCGCTCCCACGTTGGCGCAGAAAGCCATTGGCGCCGGGTTCCACGGCGAGCAGGTCGACGGCAATGACATACTCGCCGTGTATGACCGCGTGCAAGCGGCCCTCGAACGGGCGCGCCACGGCAAAGGCCCGGTGTTGCTCGAATGCCTGAGCTATCGCCTCGGCGATCACACCACGGCCGACGATGCCACACGCTACCGCTCGGCGGACGAGGTCAAGCAGGCCTGGCTCGAAGAACCGATCAAACGCCTGCAACGTTTCATGGTCGACCAGGGCGTGTGGGACGAAGGCCGCGAACAGGCGCTGATCAGCGAATGTCAGGGCTTGGTTCAACGTGCTGTGGATAACTTCGAGGCTGCGGGAACCCAGGCGCCCGAATCGATCATGGATCACGTCTACGCCCAATGGCCGGCGTCCCTCGCCGGGCAGCGTGAAGAGTTGCTCGAAAGGGCGGCGCGCCGCGCGGGAGATGCGAGCCATG
>NZ_RCOC01000016.1:0-1675 GCF_004307515.1 Pseudomonas sp. Sample_14
CCTGGCCAAAGGGGATGCGTGACGTGATCCGTTGGAAGCATGCAGCATTGCTGGCTCTGGCCCTTCTGGCCGCGGGTTGCAGCAGCAACAGCAAGAAAGAATTGCCACCGGCCGAATTGACCGACTTCAAAGAAGAAGTCGTTCTGCAGAAGCAGTGGAGCCGCTCGATCGGTGACGGTCAGGGCGAGACCTACAACATGCTGGTGCCGGCGATCGACGGTGACACCATCTACG
The DNA here is from genome assembly GCF_004307515.1 of Pseudomonas sp. Sample_14. NCBI lineage: Bacteria > Pseudomonadati > Pseudomonadota > Gammaproteobacteria > Pseudomonadales > Pseudomonadaceae > Pseudomonas > Pseudomonas sp. Sample_14. The sequence goes on from NZ_RCOC01000016.1 coordinate 235, forward strand.
CCGCTGATGTGACCGGTGTGGTAATGGCGCTGGATCGCAGCAACGGCGACGTGAAGTGGGACCAGGATCTGGAACTGCCTGTCTCCGGCGCCGTTGGCGTGGGTTACGGTCTGGTACTGATCGGTACCCTGCGTGGCGAAGTCGTCGCTCTGGACACCAGCAACGGTGAAGAGAAGTGGCGTGCCCGCGTCAACAGTGAAGTCCTCGCGCCGCCGGCCAACAATGGCGACGTGGTCGTTGTGCAGACCCAGGACGATCGTCTGATCGGTCTGGACGCTGCCACCGGCAACCAGCGCTGGGTGTATGACAGCACCCCGGCGGTCCTGACCCTGCGTGGCACCAGTGCTCCGCTGGTCACCAACCGTCTGGCGGTAGCTGGCCTGTCGACCGGTAAAGTGGTCGCGCTGGACATCTCCAACGGCGTGCCGGTGTGGGAACAACGCATCGCCATTCCACAGGGTCGTTCGGAACTGGAGCGCGTGGTCGACATCGACGGCGGTCTGCTGCTGTCCGGCGGCACGCTGTATGTGGCCAGTTATCAGGGTCGCGTTGCGGCACTGGACCTGGAAAGCGGTCGTCAACTGTGGCAGCGCGATGCGTCGAGCTACGCCGGTATCGCTCAAGGTTTCGGCAGCGTCTACGTGAGCCTGTCTTCGGGCACCGTTGAAGGCGTCGACGAGCGTTCCACCACCGCACTGTGGAGCAACGACTCGCTGGCTCGCCGTCAACTGTCGGCACCGGAAGTGTTCTCCAGCTACGTAGCTGTGGGTGACCTGGAAGGTTATCTGCATCTGCTGAGTCAGGTCGACGGTCGTTTCGTCGGCCGTGAGCGCATCGACAGCGACGGCCTGCGTGCCCGTCCGCTGGTGGTGGGCGACACGATTTATGTGTATGGCAACAGCGGCAAACTGGAAGCCCTGACCATCAAGTAACAACTATGCTTGGGGTTCATCCCCAAGCGGCCCTGCATCAGCAGGGTTTGCAGCGCCCCCGGGTGTTGCCCCGAGCACCAGCCGCTGCCTCGCAGCGGCTTTTGTATTTTCTGAAATAACGAAGTGGAGAGCCGCATGGTTCCCGTAATCGCCCTGGTGGGCCGACCGAACGTCGGCAAGTCCACCTTGTTCAACCGCCTGACCAGGACTCGTGACGCCATCGTCGGCGACCTGTCCGGTCTGACCCGTGATCGCCAGTACGGTGAGGCCAAGTGGCAAGGGCGTTCCTACATTCTGATCGACACCGGCGGTATCTCCGGTGACGAACATGGTATGGACGAAAAAATGGCCGAGCAGTCGCTGCTGGCCATCGAAGAAGCCGATGTGGTGCTGTTTCTGGTAGATGCCAAGGCCGGTTTTACCGCTGCCGACCAGATGATCGCCGAGCATTTGCGCAAACGTAACAAGCGTTCCCACGTGGTGGCCAACAAGGTCGACAACATCGACCC
>NZ_RCOC01000003.1:0-780 GCF_004307515.1 Pseudomonas sp. Sample_14
GCCTGGCACCTTGCAACCGGGCCCATAACGGAGCACTGCCATGAGCCAGCCGCTGGATGAAAACCGCATTCTTGCCCTGAGCCCTCCCTTCATACAGGGTAAGGTCGACTTGCAGACGCCGGAGAACTATCACGGAGGCATATCGCTGGATACCGTCAAGGACGATATGCGGGTTTTCGTAGATCCGTGGATAAGCATGGCACTGAAAGACGAATGCCAAATGTCTTATGACGGCGTCATTGTCGGAACGATACCGGTCGATGAAAACAATCTGAATAAACGGCTGGAATTCAAAATCCCCAGGGCTCAGGTCACCAATGGCGCAGCACTCGTCTTTTACACGGTGAAACGCTTGGGTCAGGAGCCAGTGAGCTCCGAGCCGGTGTTGCGTATGTGGGTCCAGCTCACACGGCCAGGCGGCCTGGATCGCGACAGCGAGGACGGCCATTCCGGCCTGCTCTACACGCTGAGCCCTGATCCGTCTCAAGGCGTGGATGCGGAAATGGCCCGGCGGGAAATCCGCATGCTCATCGTCCCTTATGACAACATCGCCGTCTTCGACACCATTCGTTGTGGTTGGGGAGATCAGGTGGTGACGTACTACCCGGTCACCAGAGAGCAGATCGAAGATCCGGTCAACAATCCGATCATCGTCACCTTCACCGAAAAAGTCATCAGAGACCAAGGCAACGGCAGGAACGTCGAAGTGCGCTATCAGGTCTTCGACCGGGTTAATAATTTCCCGGTTCCAGAGGCGCCGTGGTCGAAAGTCACCTATGT
>NZ_RCOC01000064.1:0-39619 GCF_004307515.1 Pseudomonas sp. Sample_14
GGTACGCCGGCCGGGCGTTTGTCATTCCAGAAATCAGGTTGCATTGTTCTTGTCCTCGTTACCTGAGCCGATCCGGGAGCCGCTTTCTGTCGTTTCTGCTTCGTCAATGGAAGGCGAAAAGCACAAAGCGGAGCTTCACGGACACTAGCAGCTATGGCCATTGAGGCAAATATGACCCAAGCCCTCATTGATCCCGTGAATCTTCCTGCCGTGGCGTGAGCTGATCAGACGCGCTATACACTGTGGCGATGCTGAGCAAAGGAATCGCCATGACCCACGACACCTTCTGGCTGGACGCGAGTGACCGCAGCCGCCTGTACGTCAACCGCTGGCTGCCGGCCACGCCATTGAAAGCGGTGATTCTGCTGGCCCATGGCATGGCCGAACACAGCGCTCGCTACGCGCGGCTCGCCGACACGTTTTGCGACAAAGACTATGGCGTCTACGCCCCGGATCTGCGTGGCCATGGCCGCACCGCCGACAACGGCACTCTCGGCCATTTCGCCGATGACGATGGCTGGTGCAAGGTCGTTGGCGATCTGGCCAGCCTCAACCAGCACATCGGCCAGCAACATCCCGGCGTGCCGATCATCCTCCTCGGCCACAGCATGGGCAGCTACATCGCCCAAGGCTATTTGTTGCACCACAGCGCCAGTCTGCACGGGGCGATTCTCAGCGGCTCGAATTTCCAGCCGGTGGCGCTGTATCGCGCCGCGCGGCTGATAGCCCGGCTGGAAAAACTGCGCCAGGGCGGCAAGGGCCGCAGTGCATTGATCGAGTGGCTGTCGTTCGGCACGTTCAACAATAAATTCAAACCGGTGCGCACCCGTTTCGACTGGCTGAGCCGCGACCCGGCCGAGGTCGACAAGTACGCCGCCGACCCGTTGTGCGGCTTTCGCTGCACCAATCAGCTGTGGATCGACCTGCTCGGCGGCTTGCAGCAAATCAGCAAAGCGTCCAATCTCGCGCAGATCGATCCGGGCCTGCCGCTGCTGGTGATTGGCGGCGAATGTGATCCGGTGAGCGAGGGCAAGCGTCTGACAGATCTGGCCAATGCCTTGCGCAGGGCCGGCAGCCAGCATCTGCAACTGAAGATCTACCCGCAGGCCCGGCACGAATTGTTCAATGAAAGCAATCGCGACGAAGTGACCACCGATGTGCTCGCCTGGATCGACCAGGCCCTGAGCCACCGGCGCCCACAGCGCAGCGAATAAATTTTTTGTGGATTGACTGAAATCCGTCACAGGAATCGAGACCGATGACCCAGGTTACCAACATCCCTTACGAAGCCCTTGAAGTCGGCCAGACCGCCAGCTACAGCAAGACTGTCGAAGAGCGCGACATTCAGCTGTTCGCCGCGATGTCGGGCGACCACAACCCGGTGCACCTGGACGCCGAATTTGCCGCCGCCAGCATGTTCAAGGAACGCATCGCCCACGGCATGTTCAGCGGTGCGCTGATCAGCGCAGCGGTGGCCTGTGAATTGCCTGGGCCGGGCACTATCTATATCGGTCAGCAGATGAGCTTTCAGAAGCCGGTGAAGATCGGCGACACGTTGACGGTGCGCCTGGAGATTCTGGAGAAACTGCCGAAATTCCGCGTGCGCATTGCCACTCGCGTATTCAATCAGCGTGATGAGTTGGTAGTGGATGGCGAGGCCGAAATTCTCGCACCGCGCAAACAGCAGACGGTGACGTTGCCGACATTGCCGGCGATCAGTATTGGCTGATGATTGGGAAGTGTCAGGTAGATTGCTACCCCCTCACCCCAGCCCTCTCCCCCAAGGGGGCGAGGGGAAAAGGGAGCTGATCTGCATCGGATTCAAATCCTGCGCTCGGCGCGGGCGATCTTCAAGACCTTCCAGAACCAGAGTTCAACTCAGATCGCTCAAGTCGGCGTAACTCCGGCATTCACCTCGGTCAGTCCCCTCTCCCTCCGGGAGAGGGCTAGGGTGAGGGGCTTTTCCTGCGGGCACAAAAAAACGCCAGACAAGCTGGCGTTTTTTATCAGCCGACTAACTCTTACGAGTTGGCACGAGCCTGGTTACGCAGGGCTTTCACCTGGTCGTGGTTGCGTTGTACGCCGTGGTACTGACGCTCAACCAGATCCTTGATGCCAACCAGATTGTGCTTGTTGATCTTCTCGATCGCTTCACGATAAGCCTTCAGCGCATGGTCTTCACCGCGCTCGGCTTCGTTCAGCACAGCCTCTTCATCTTTACCGGTGAACATGGATTTGACGTCGACCCAGCGACGGTGCAGATCACCGGCAACACTGGTCGAAGTTTCCGGATCACCGCCCAGCGAACGTACCTGAGCCTGCAGCTCGGCTGCTGCGGTGGCGCAATCGGCGGAGCGCTGCACGAACAGGGTTTTCAGTTCTGGGTGCTTGATGTCTTCGGCGCAAGTCTTGAACCCTTCCTGACCGTCCTTGCAGGTTTCAATCAGGTCGTTGAGTACAGAAATGGCTTCTTTATTCATGTCGGTCATTTTTCAATTCCTTGCGATGGGTTGAAGATGCAAGGGATATTGCAGTGTGCGTGCCAGCTTCGCTTCAGGTAAAAATATCTATGTTTTCATTGACTTAAGAAAGATTGAACCATCTGTATGCTGGTTTTTTGCATGATCTGTCATTTGGCCTGCATGCAGAATGCCTGTATTTTCCAGGCTGTCATGTGAATCGATGAAGCGTGCTGATGAATCCGGAAAAACTCGAACTGCTGATCACCCGCGAGATGCCCTTCGGCAAATACAAAGGGCGGATCATTGCCGACTTGCCTGGCCCCTATCTGAACTGGTTCGCCCGTGAAGGCTTTCCCCACGGTGAACTCGGTGGCCTGTTGGCGTTGATGCAGGAGATCGACCACAACGGCCTGTCCGACCTGCTCGAGCCGCTGCGCGCCAAACACGGCAAACCCGCCCCGCGCCACTGACGCGCCCTTCCCTCTTGAGCCTTGCCGACCATGCCTGACAACACCCGCCGCGCCCGTGACGAAGCCTTCTGGCAAACCTTTGCCGACCGATACGATGTGCAGCCCGGCCCGGTCAACCTGGAAAACGGTTACTTCGGGCGCATGTCGCGCACAGTGATCGAGGAATACCAGCGCAACATCGAGCTGATCAACACCAGTAACTCGATTTATGCACGCCAGCGCTTTGAACAGCACGACAACCTCGAAATCCGCGCGCAACTGGCCGAACTGATCGGCGTGCGCGCGCAAAGCGTGGCGCTGACGCGCAATGCCACCGAAGGCCTGCAATCGCTGATCCGCAATTACAATCGCCTGCAACCGGGCGATCAGGTGCTGATCTGTGATCTTGAGTACGACACGGTCAAAGGCGCCATGCGCTGGCTGGCGCAACAGCGTGGCGTTGAGGTCATCGAGATTACCCACCACCATCCCGCCAGTTTCGACAGCCTGCTGGAAAGCTACCGCGAAGCTTTCACCCGCCACCCGAAGCTCAAACTGATGGCGCTGACCCATGTCACCCATCGCACCGGTCTGGTCATGCCGGTGCAGGCCATCGCCGCACTGGCCAAAGAGCACGGCGTCGACATCATCCTCGACGGTGCCCACGCCCTGGGCCAGATTGAATTTGACCTGCAAGCGTTGGGCATCGCTTTCGCCGGTTACAACCTGCACAAATGGATCGGCGCACCGCTGACCCTTGGCTTCATCTATATCGCCCCGCAGCGTCTGGCTGATATCGATCCGGACATGGGCGAGATGCATTACCCAGTAAGCGATATTCGCGCGCGCACCTCGTACAGCACGCCGAACATCCCGGCGCTGATGACCTTGCCGCTGGTGTTCGAAGAGCACGACGCCCTCGGCGGCGCCGCAGCCAAAAGCCCACGCCTGAATTACCTGCGCAACTTGTGGGTCAGCCGGGTCCGGCACCTGCCGGGCATCGAGGTGCTGACGCCGGACGACCCGCAACTGTATTGCGGGATCACCGCGCTGCGCTTCACCCGGCATGCCGATCAACAGGCCATGGCCGAGCGGCTGCTCAGCGAATTCAACCTGTTCACCGTGGTGCGCACCGGCGCCGCATGCGGGCCGTGCATTCGCATCACCCCGGGGCTGACCACCACGGCTGGCGAGATGGAGCAGTTGGTCCACGCATTGAACCAGCTGCGCTAGAACGGCACACCGGAGTTTTTTTCGTAGCCTTCAAGATCCAACTGCGCCGACACGGCGAAGGTGTCGATGCCGAGGGTCAGGCTGGCGAAGGCGCCGTCTTCAAGATCGGCGCCGGCGATCGGCTGCAATACCAACTGCAAGGCGTCCTCGGCGGCAGCTTCACAGCCGCAGCGGCCTGGGAGGTGCAAGGTGCCGGCCCAGGCCTCGTGGTGAGCTTGGGCTCCTGCTTCGTCGCCGGGAATGAATACGTTCAGCTTCAGGCAAGCAGCCCCGTGCGCAGGTCGATCCGGATAGACACTGGTGAAGCGGACGATGCCATGGCTATCAGTCAATTGACTGCCGCCCAGGCTGGTGTCGCCATCGACACGCTGTTGAATGCGCACCAGCGCGCCGATGACCGGCTCGCTGGTCATCGCATCGACCAGCGACAGACGCAGGATCAGCGGCAGGCCTTGGACACCCTGGCTGATATTGCGCACTTGGGAATCGGCTGCGGGGCGGCCGAGGGGAAGTTGCTTCGGTTGATAACGGGATTGTGGTGTAAGGGTCAGAGACTGACGGTCGTCCATGAGGCGTTCTCTCTTCCATAAGATGGACGCAGATTAACCCCGTGAAAAAGCCAGCGTGCAGTAACTATGTATCGCGGCATGTACCGGCAGTTTTTTCAGCGCAAAAAAAAGGTGCGCCGACCAAGCGCACCATAAAGCCGTAAAGCACACAACGAGGTGTAGGGGTAAAGATCAGTCCAGCAGCGCCAGGGCTTCGGCAGTGCATTCCTGAATGCGCGCCCAGTCGCCGTTTTTGATCCACTCCGGATCAAGCATCCAGCTACCGCCCACGCACATGACGTTTTTCAGCGCCATGTAGCTCTTGATATTGGCCGGGCCGACGCCGCCAGTCGGGCAGAATTTCACTTCGCCGAACGGGCCGCCGAGCGCCTTGATTGCCGCCACGCCACCGCTGACTTCCGCCGGGAACAGCTTGAAGCGGCGATAGCCCAGACCGTAGCCTTCCATGATCCCCGAGGCGTTGCTGATGCCCGGCAACAGCGGAATCGGGCTGTCGACGCTGGCTTCGAGCAGGTCACGAGTGATGCCCGGGGTGACGATGAATTGCGAACCGGCCGCTTCCGCCGCTGCGAGCATGTTGCGGTCGAGCACGGTGCCGGCACCGGTCATCAGTTCCGGGCGCTGTTCGCGCAGGATCTGAATGGCCTTGAGGCCGAACTGCGAACGCAGGGTCACTTCCAGCGCAGTCAGGCCACCGGCAGCGAGGGCGTCGGCCAGTGGCAGCACGTCCTGTTCGCGGGCGATGGTGATCACTGGCAGAATCCGCGCCTTGGCGCAGAGACTGTCGATCAGGGCAACTTTGTCCGCCATGGAAACGGTCGGGGATGGGGTTGTCATAGCGGCTGTTCCTTGGCTCATGGGCACCAGTAAATCTCTAACGTAGGTTGCAGAAACGCGCGCACCGGCATGGCCGCAACGTCATCGGATGCCAGCGCGGCATTCAGGGTGGTCAGTTTCGATTGACCGGAAATCGACAGAATCTTGTGCCGGGCCGAGGCCAGCAGCGCGCGGCTCATGGTCAGGCGCTGACGCGGCACGCTGGGCGCCAGCATCGGCCAGCAACGGCGCGTGCCATCGGCTTGCAGGGCTTCGGCGAGGTTCGGGCTGTCGGGGAACAGCGACGCGGTGTGACCGTCATCGCCCATGCCCAGCACCAGCACGTCAATCGGCGGCAATTCCGCGAGCAAGCGATCAGCCTGTTCAGCAGCCTGCTCGACGTTGGCCGCCGCGCTGTAGAGGCTGAGGAACTGCGCCTTGGCTGCCGGGCCTTTGAGCAGATACTGCTTGAGCAGGCCGGCATTGCTGTCGGCATGTTCAACCGGTACCCAGCGTTCGTCGGCCAGGGTCACGACGACCTTCGACCAGTCCAGCTCCTGCTTGGCCAGGTGCTGGAAGAACGCTACCGGGCTGCGCCCGCCGGACACCACCAGCACCGCGTTGCCGCGTGCAGCAATGGCGTCGCTCAGTTGCTTGGCAACGTTCAGCGCCAGGCCTTCGGCGAGCAGCACCGGGCTGTTGAATTCGCGGGCAGTCACGCCCGTCGGCAGTTGCACATCAGATATCGCCATACCACGACCTCCCGTCCCGCGTGATCAAAGCAATGGAGCTCATCGGCCCCCACGACCCGGCCGCATACGGCTTGGGCGCGTCGCCGGATTTCTTCCACCCGGCGATCAGCTGGTCACACCACTTCCACGCGGCTTCGATTTCATCTTTACGGACAAACAGGTTCTGATTGCCGTTCATCACTTCCAGCAACAACCGCTCATAGGCATCGGGGATCCGCGCGCTACGCCAGGTGTCGGAGAAATTCAGTTGCAGCGGGCCGCTGCGCAGTTGCATGCCCTTGTCCAGGCCCTGCTCCTTGGTCATCACGCGCAAGGAAATGCCTTCGTCCGGTTGCAGGCGGATGATCAGTTTGTTGCTGATCTGCAGACGCTGCTCCGGGGCGAAAATGTAGTGCGACGGTTCCTTGAAGTGGATGACGATCTGCGACAGCTTCTGCGGCATGCGCTTGCCGGTACGCAGGTAGAACGGCACGCCGGCCCAGCGCCAGTTGCGGATGTCGGCACGCAGGGCGACGAAGGTTTCGGTGTCGCTCTGGGTGTTGGAATTCGGTTCTTCGAGGTAACCCGGAACGGATTTCCCCTCGCTGTGGCCGGCGATGTACTGGCCGCGCACCACTTGTGTGGTCAGGCCTTCCGGGCTGATCGGCGCGAGCGCCTTGAGCACTTTCACTTTCTCGTCACGGATGCTGTCGGCGGACAGGTCGGCCGGCGGATCCATGGCAATCAGGCAGAGCAGCTGCAACAGGTGATTCTGGATCATGTCGCGCAGCTGGCCGGCTTTGTCGAAATAGCCCCAACGGCCTTCGATGCCGACCTTCTCGGCCACGGTGATTTCCACGTGGGAGATGTAATTCTGGTTCCACTGGGTTTCGAACAGGCTGTTGGCGAAACGCAGGGCGATCAGGTTCTGAACGGTCTCTTTGCCCAGATAGTGGTCGATGCGGTAGGTGCGGTCTTCCGGGAAAAACTGCGCGACGGCGTCGTTGACCTTGCGCGAAGACTCCAGGTCAGAGCCGATCGGTTTTTCCAGCACCACGCGAGTGTTCTCGGCCAGACCGACTTTCTCGAGGTTCTCGCAGATCGCGCCGTATACCGCCGCCGGAGTAGCGAAGTAGGCAATCATGCGCTGGATGCTGCCGGCCAGTTCCGCCAGCGCCACGTAATCCTCAGCCTTGAGGAAGTCGACGTGCAGATAGGTCAGGCGCGCGAGAAAGCGCTCGGCTACGGTTTCGTTCAGCTCTTTGCCGACGTAACGGCGCAATTCGGCGGCGATGAACGCCATGTGCTGCTGCTCGCTGCCGGGCTCACGGGCCAGCGCGATGATGCGCGTGTCCTCGTGCAGCAGGTCGGCACCGTCAAGGTGATACAGGGCAGGAAACAGCTTGCGCAGGGCCAGATCGCCAAGCGCGCCGAACAAGGCAAAGGTGCACGGTTCAACCGTAATGGAAGGCATGATGTTTGTTCTTTTATCAAGTTAAGCTACAAATACCTTTTTTCAAGGCATCACTCAAGGGAAAATGTAGTAATAACCACAACATTTTCGCAGAATACTCAATCCGAGTGGTGGTCGCCCGGACGCATCAGTAGGATAGGCCACCGTCACGGGCCATATCAAAGGCCCAATTTGCATAGCCCGACGCAACTCTGCGTCGGTGAATCAGGAATTCCATATGGACCGCGTGCGAAATTTACTGGAACAGATCCAGAGTCGCCTTGAAGAGCTGAACAAGGCCGAACGTAAGGTCGCCGAGGTGATCCTGCTCAACCCGCAGCAGGCCACCCGCTTCAGCATCGCCGCCCTCGCCCAGGCCGCCTCGGTGAGCGAACCGACGGTCAACCGTTTCTGCCGCTCGTTCGGTGTCAGCGGTTATCCCGAACTCAAGCTGCAATTGGCCCAGAGCCTGGCCAGTGGCGCGGCGTATGTCAGCCGCGCGGTCGAGGCTGACGACAATCCCGAGGCGTACACGCAGAAGATTTTCGGCAGCGCCATCGCCTCCCTGGACAGCGCTTGCCAGGCACTCGACCCGAACCTGATCAGCCGCGCCGTCGACCTGTTGATCCAGGCGCGGCAGATCCATTTTTTCGGCCTCGGCGCTTCAGCCCCGGTGGCGCTGGATGCGCAGCACAAGTTCTTCCGCTTCAACCTTGCGGTCACCGCGCATGCCGATGTGCTGATGCAGCGAATGATTGCTTCGGTGGCGCACACCGGTGAGCTGTTCGTGATCATTTCCTACACCGGGCGTACCCGCGAGCTGGTGGAAGTGGCGCGGATTGCCCGCGAGAACGGTGCTTCGGTGTTGGGCCTGACGGCGGAGAATTCACCGCTGGCCAAGGCCAGTACCTTGAGCCTGAATATTCCGTTGCCGGAAGACACCGACATTTACATGCCGATGACGTCGCGGATCATTCAGTTGACGGTGCTGGATGTGCTGGCGACCGGGATGACGTTGCGTCGCGGGGTGGATTTCCAACCGCATTTGCGCAAGATCAAAGAGAGCCTGAATGCCAGCCGGTATCCGGTTGGGGATGAATTCAACTAAAGATCAAAAGCCCCCTCACCCCAGCCCTCTCCCGGAGGGAGAGGGAGCCGACCGAGGTGTCTTGCGCGGTACATCGACCTGAAATATCCAGTCGATTATGGATTCAGAACTGCACTTTCACGTCGGCGTAATTCTTGAGCATCCCCCATTCGGTCCCCTCTCCCTCTGGGAGAGGGCTAGGGTGAGGGTATCGGTGTACTTGACGCACTAAGCCGCCGCCCACGCCTGCAAACTCAAATGCGCCTTCTCCCCCGGCGCCAGGTGCAGGCTGTCCGTGCCACCCGCCGCTGCTTCCACGCAGACGAATTCGGAAATCTCGTCCCAACTCACCCCCAGCAACGGCCGCGCGCCGGGATGCCAGACGACGGTGTCGCCGCTGTCACCGGTATCGATGCACAACTCGCGCTGCCAGGCGTGATCCTTGAGCTGCAATTCGCCGTCATGCTGGAACACCCGCTGACAGCCGCCATCGACCCGCAACTCGCCTTCCTGCTGGCAAACCTGACGATTCAACTGATCATAACCCTGCGCGCCTTCGAGGCCAGACAGCGCTATCTCACCAACATCGCCTATACGCCAGTAAGCGTGCAAAGCCTGGCTCAACTGGCACGGCATGTCGTCCTGATGCTCGGTGCTCAGGCGTAATTCCATGCGTTCGCCCAGATGCGCGTGCAGGTCGACCTGCCAATCGCACAGCTGCAGTTGCCAGTGCAGGCGCACGCCATCCTCGGCGCTGCTGCTGTCGAGCAGTTTCCAGTCGAGCAGTCGCGCCCAACCATGGGACGGCCACGCGTTTTCGCTCGGATGACGGCCATACCACGGCCAGCACACCGGCACGCCACCGCGAATCGCGCCGACATGCGGCCACTTCGCCGCGCACCACAACCACGGCTTCTGCCCGCGCGGCTGAAAATGCAGCAACTGCGCGCCCTGACGACTGAACACCGCCTGACACAGCGGATGATCGATCACCAACACGTCGCGCATCTGATAGCGCTCCCAGGCGAACACCGGTCGCTCGCGCAGGGATTTGAAGAAGCGTTGCAGCGGATGCTCATGCATTGGCTACGGTCCTGAAAATCATGGGGTACTTATCAATCCAAAAGCCTTGCATAGCACTTTGTGGCGAGGGGATTTATCCCCGCTGGGTCGCGAAGCGGCCCCAAATCCGATAAACACAATCTGCCTGATACACCTCGCTGAATGGTTTCAGGGCCGCTTCGCAGCCCAGCGGGGCGGTGCGACGTTTCGCTAAATCCCCTCACCACAATGGGTACGACATAACTCTTTCTGCGGGTCTCGCAAAAAAAAGCGGACAGCCTTGGCTGTCCGCAAAATGCGCACATAGAGAGGAGCTTATCGCAGACGCGTCAGAACGTTGACTGAATTTTCAGGCCAGCGACCAAAGCGTTATCAACTTCATCCACACCGCCCGGATGAGTGATGTATTGCAGGTTGGGACGCACGGTCAGCCAGTTGGTGACATGGATGCCGTAGTTCAGTTCGTAGTTGTATTCGGTTTCACGAATCGGCGAGAACGCGGCGTTGTCGTAATCGGACACACCGTTGGCAGCGTTCAGCAGTTCAGCATTGCGCTTGACGTCCTTGTTGACGTGGATACGCGCAGCGCCGATACCGATGTCATCTTTCGGACGCGCATCGAACGGGCCTTTGTAGACAAACATCACCGACTGGTAGTTGTCGATGAAGTTGGTGTCCTTGTCGTGGAAAGTCGCGTTGGCAGCGATGTTCAGACCGCGAGTGGCATCACCGTTGTGGCTGGTGAGTTGCTGTTGCGCAACGAACCAGTAACCGCTTTTGCTGTTGTGCGACTTGTAGTCATCACCGGTGGTTGCCGCATCGAGACCGTTGACGTCTTCGCGAACGTCGTCGGCATCGGCCGTGCTCTTGTAGTAACCGACGCGGTATTCGCCCGGCAGGCTGTTGACCTTCGGCGACCAGACCAACTCAACCGGCAGCACGGTACCTTTGGTGCCGCTGCCGCTGAGCTTGAAGCCGTTGCCGTGTTCCAGTTGCGACGGGTTCTGGTTGTACGCACCGATTTGCGCGTAGAGCTCGTCGTTGATGTTGTACTTCACACGGATCGCGGCCTGGCTGACGGGCCAGTTGTACCAGATGTTGGTCGCCCAGTTACCCACTTGCGAACCGCAGAACGCCAGGTTCTGGAAGTCGCACGGGAAGGTGTTGAAGTCTTCGCCTTCGCCGAAGTAACCGGCCTTGACGTCGAGCTTGTTGTCGAAGAACTGGTGCTGGATCCACAACTGGGTCAGACGCACCATGTGGCCACGGCCGTAGACTTCCTGCGAGGAGCTGAGGGTGCCGGCACGCGGATCGCCAACGCGGTCGTTGGAGATGTTGTAGCCGTTACGGTTGGTCAGCTGGATCTTCGCTTGGGTGTTGTCCCAGCCCCACAGTTTCTGCAGGTCGAGGGCCACGCCCAGACCGAACTGGTCGGCGTAACGCGCGGTCTTGTCGTCGTTGTAGCCGCCGTTCAGGTTGGCGCCCATCTCGCCAACGTAGTCGGCCTTGATGTCGATACCCTGCTCGATCAGCTTGGTGCGCTCGCCGCCCCAGTCGCCGGTCATCCACTTGGAGTCGGAGCTGAACGCATCCGCCGCCATTGCATTACCGGCCAGCACCAGTGCAGCTGCCGCAGAAACCTGGCAGATCAACCGGGCATTGACGTGTTTCTTTTTCATCCCTACATCCTCGTCTTTATTGTTATTAACTGTTTTTATCTAACGCGGTTTACATAAAGTGCGACGAATGACAGGCCATTCACCGCGTGCTCCTTTTTGTGGAACCGGCCCTGGTGGGGGCTGGCAAGCCAGCTCCCACAGGACCGCATTCCAGCATTGTTCTTCAGCGCCCTTTGAACTGCGCCACGTTCGCCGACCGGGTCTCTGTCTGCACCTGGCCCGCAACGCCCAGACGCTCACCGGTATTGGCATCGAACAACAACACTTTCGATGGATCGAACTGCAGCGTCAGGCTTTCGCCTACCTGCGGTGCCACGTCCGGCGCCAGCCGGCAGCAGACCTTGGTGTCGTTCAAGTTGACGAACACCAGGGTGTCCGGACCGGTCGGTTCGGTGACCTGCACTTCGGCGCGGATGCTCGGCAGACCATTGCCCTCGCCGTTCGCCAGCACGATCTGCTCCGGGCGCAGGCCAAGGATCACTTCGCGGTCTTCAAGCCCGGCGTCCTGCATGCTCATCGGCAATTCGCAACGCGCCTGGCCGCTGTCGAGCAGCGCCAGCAGACGACCGTCCTTGCGCTGCAAACGCAGGGGAATGAAGTTCATCGGCGGCGAACCGATGAAACTCGCCACGAACAGGTTGGCCGGGTTGTTGTAGATGTCTTTCGGCGTACCGAATTGCTGAATGATGCCGTCCTTCATCACCGCGACCTTGTCGCCCAGGGTCATCGCTTCGATCTGGTCGTGGGTCACGTAGACCGTGGTGGTTTTCAGACGCTGGTGCATCAGTTTCATTTCGGTGCGCATCTCGACGCGCAGCTTGGCGTCGAGGTTCGACAGCGGTTCGTCGAACAGGTAGATCTTCGGCCGCCGCGCCAGAGCACGGCCCATCGCCACGCGCTGTTGCTGACCACCGGAGAGCTGGCCCGGCTTGCGATTGAGCAGGTGTTCGATCTGCAACAGCTTGGCCACGCGGGCGACTTCTTCGTCGATCGCTGCCTGCGGCATCTTGCGGATCTTCAGGCCGAACTCGATGTTCTCGCGCACGCTCATGGTCGGGTACAGCGCGTAGGACTGAAACACCATGGCGATGTCGCGATCCTTGGGGCTCATGCCGCTGACATCCTGGTCGCCGATCATGATCGCGCCGCCGGTGATGGTTTCCAGACCGGCGATGCAGTTCATCAAGGTCGATTTGCCGCAGCCCGACGGGCCGACGAGGATCAGGAATTCACCGTCCTTGATCGACAGTTCGATGTTCTTCAGGGTGTCCGGCAGGCCGGCCCCGTAGGTCTTGTTTACGTTGCGAAGTTCAAGCGTAGCCATGATTACCCCTTGACCGCGCCGGCCGTCAGCCCGCGCACGAAATACTTGCCTGCGACCACATAGACCAGCAGGGTCGGCAGGCCGGCGATCATCGCCGCTGCCATATCCACGTTGTATTCCTTGGCGCCGGTGCTGGTGTTGACCAGGTTGTTCAGCGCCACGGTGATCGGTTGCGAATCACCGCTGGAGAACACCACACCGAACAGGAAGTCGTTCCAGATCTGGGTGAACTGCCAGATCAGGCAGACCATGATGATCGGCGTCGACATCGGCAGAATGATGCGGCGGAAAATCGTGAAGAAACCCGCGCCATCCAGACGCGCAGCCTTGACCAGCGCATCGGGAATGCTCACGTAGTAGTTGCGGAAGAACAGCGTGGTGAACGCCAGGCCGTAGACCACGTGCACGAAGACCAGGCCGGTGGTGGTGCTCGCCAGGCCCATCTTGCCGAGGGTGAACGAGGCCGGCAGCAGCACGGTCTGGAACGGCAGGAAGCAGCCGAACAGCAGCAGACCGAAGAACAACTGCGAACCACGGAAGCGCCACATCGACAGCACGTAACCGTTCAACGCACCGATGGCGGTGGAGATGATTACCGCCGGTACGGTGATCTTGATCGAGTTCCAGAAGTAGCCGTCAACCGTGGCCCAGGCCTTGACCCAGCCAATGCCGCTGACCACGGTCGGCCAGCTCAGCAGGTTGCCGGTGCTGATGTCTTCCGGGGTCTTGAAGCTGGTCAGCAACATCACCACCAGCGGCACCAGATAGAGGAACACCGCAAGGATCAGCACCGCGTAGATCGCGATGCGACTGAAGCTGATCGCAGGTTTGGCAGCGAGACTAGTCATGACGCTTGGTCCTCAGCTCGGAATACAGGTAAGGCACGATGATCGCGAGGATCGCACCGAGCATCAGAATCGCACTGGCCGAGCCCATGCCCATCTGGCCGCGACTGAAGGTGAAGGAATACATGAACATCGCTGGCAGGTCGGAGGAATAACCCGGGCCGCCGGCGGTCATTGCCGCAACGAGGTCGAAGCTCTTGATCGCGATGTGCGCGAGGATCATCACCGCACTGAAGAACACCGGACGCAGGCTTGGCAGCACGACTTTCCAGTAGATGCGCGGCATGCTCGCGCCGTCGATCTGCGCAGCACGGATGATCGATTGATCGACGCCACGCAGGCCGGCGAGGAACATCGCCATGATGAAGCCCGAGGCTTGCCACACAGCGGCAATCACCAGGCAGTAGACCACGCGATCAGGGTCGATCAGCCAGTCCAGACGGAAACCTTCCCAGCCCCAGTCACGCAACAATTTGTCCAGGCCCATGCCCGGGTTGAGCAGCCATTTCCATGCGGTACCGGTAACGATCATCGAGAGCGCCATCGGGTACAGGTAAATGGTGCGGATAAAGCCTTCGCGACGGATGCGCTGGTCGAGGAACACCGCCAGCAACACGCCGATCACCAGAGTGATGCCGATGAACATGCCGCCGAACACGGCGAGGTTCTTGCTCGCCACCCACCAGCGATCGTTATCGAACAACCGCGCGTATTGCGCCAGGCCGGCCCACTTGTAGTTGGGCAGGAAAGTCGAGGTGGTGAACGACAGAATGAACGTCCACAGGATGTAGCCATAGAAGCCCACCAGCACGATGAACATGCTCGGCGCCAGCACCAGTTTCGGTAGCCAGCGCTGCAATGCATCGAACGGCGAGGCCTTGCTGAACACAGCAACAGAACTCATGAGCAAATCCAGAAAAGAAAGAGAAGAACAGCTGCAAGCTGCAAGCTACAAGCTACAAGACCAGCAGCGCGCAAGCCTTTAACTTGCAGCTTGAAGCTTGAAGCTTGCAGCTCGCCGTCAAGGCGCCTATTTGGCCGACTGAACCGCCGCGCCGAGTTTCTTCGCCGCATCGGCCGGGTCGGCTTTCGGGTCGTTGATGTAGTTGGTGACTACGTCAAAGAACGCGCCCTGCACGGCCAGCGTGGTCGCCATGTTGTGCGCCATGCTTGGTTGCAGGCCGCCGGACTTGGCGTCCGCGAGGAAGTCTTTGGCAGCGGTCTGCGCGCAGGAGTCGAAGCCGAGCTTGTCCATGTTGTTCAACATGTCGTTGCGCACCGGGATCGAGCCTTTGTTAATGCTGAAGACTTTCTGGAAGTTCTCACCCAGCACGACTTTGGCGATGTCCTGCTGACCGGCCGCAGTGCCTGCGTCCTTCTGCTTGAACACGGCCAGCGAGTCGATGTTGTAGGTGAATGCCTTGTCGGTGCCCGGGAACGCTACGCACTCGTAGTCCTTGCCGGCGACTTTCTTGGCGGCGGTCCATTCGGACTTGGCCCAGTCACCCATGATCTGCATGCCGGCCTTGCCGTTGATGACCTTGGCCGCTTCGAGGTTCCAGTCCTGGCCTTTGCCGTCCGCGTCCATGTAGGTCGCGACTTTCTTCAGCTCGGTGAGCGCCTTGACCATTTCCGGGCCGGTCAGCGCCTTGTTGTCGAGATCGACCAGGGCTTTCTTGTAGCCATCCACGCCCATGACCGAGAGCACCACGGCTTCGAACACGGTGCTGTCCTGCCAAGGCTGACCGCCGTGGGCGAGCGGAATGAAGCCCGCCGCTTTCAGCTTGTCGCCGGCTGCGTAGAACTCTTCGAGGGTGGTTGGATTCTTGGTGATGCCGGCTTTCTTGAAGACTTCCGGGTTGATCCACAGCCAGTTCACGCGGTGAATGTTCACCGGCACGGCCACGTAATCACCGTCGTACTTCACGGTATCGGAGACTTTCTTGTCGAGCAGGCTGTCCCACTTTTCCGACTTGGCGACGTCTTTCAAAACGTCGGTGTCGAGCAGGCCGGTCGACGCCCATTCCTGGATGTCCGGGCCTTTGATCTGCGCTACGCCTGGCGGGTTGCCGGCAACGGCACGGCTTTTCAGCACGGTCATGGCAGTCGCACCGCCACCACCGGCGACAGCGCCGTCCTTCCAGGTGAAACCGTCTTTTTCGACTTGGGCCTTGAGCACATCGACAGCGGCTTTTTCGCCACCGGAGGTCCACCAGTGCACGACTTCCACCGAACCTTTGGAATCGGCAGCGGAGACACTGAGCGGCAGGATTGCGAGCGGGAACAGGGAGGCGACAGAAATGACAGTAGCGAGGCGAGAAATCGCATTCATTCGAGATGTACCTTTCTTGTTGTTATGCATTGCAAGTCTGGTGCTTGCGCTGCACGGAGTTTAAACAGAGCGTTTCGCTTCGCAGGTAACGAAGGGACGCGTAAATGTCACGACATGGTTACACAGCAACAGGCTGGGACAACTGCGCCAAAGCCGTGGCCATGCTTGGCGCCAGCGGCAATCGCGGAATCAGCACAGCCTGCCAGGCGTGATACAGATCGGGCTTGCCCGGCCAGATATCGGCACTTGGCACATTCTGCGGATTGAGTTCGTGATGCCAACTGCCGTTGCAGCGGTCGATGAAATTCGTCTCGCAGAACTCCCAGAACAGCCGGTACCAGGTTTCGTATTGCCCGTCGCCGGTGCGTTTGAGCAAGGCACTGGCGGCGGCGCTGGCTTCGGCATGCGTCCAGTGCAGGCGATGGCGGACCACGGCTTTGTTGTGCCAGTCGAGGGTGTAGACAATGCCCGGTGCGCCATCGACATCCCAGCCGTGCCGGCAATTGTTTTCGAAGAGTTTTTGCGCATCAGTCGCCAGCCAGCCCGGCGTAAGCATGCCGGCCTGCACCCGCGCGGCTTCAAGATGCAGGAGCAAGCGCGCCCACTCGAAACCGTGGCCCGGCGTGGTGCCGTAAGGACGAAAACCGTCAGCCGGATTGTCGTGGTTGTATTCGCGCAGCGGTTGCCAATCGCGATCGAAGTGTTCGATGACCATGTAGTCGTTGGCTGCAGCGTGACCATGGATCACTCGTTCGACGATGCGCTGGGCGCGCACCAGCCAGCGCGGATCTTCAGTGACATCGGCCAGCGCGAGGAATGCTTCGGTCGCGTGCATGTTGCTGTTGGCGCCGCGATAGGCTTCTTCTTCGCTCCAGTCGCGGTTGAAGAATTCGCGCATGGCGCCCTCTTCTTCGCTCCAGAAATAAGTATCGATGATGTCGATTGCGTCATCGAGCAAGGCTTGAGCGCCGGGCCGTTGTGCGACCACGGCGGAGCTGGCGGCGAGTGCGACAAAGGCATGCAGATAGGCGTTCTTGCCGGTGTTGTCGTCGCGGTGTTCGGCCACCGCAAACCAGCCGCCATGCAACGCATCACGCAGTGGCCCGCGCAACGCGGCGATACCGTGGTCGACCAGCTCGGCAAACCCCGGCAGGCCCTGAATGTGGGCCATGGCGAAGCTGTGGGTCATGCGCGCGGTGTTCATGGTCTCGGCTTGCGCGTGCGCCGGCAAACGGCCGCGCTCGTCGAGGTTGCCGAAGCCTTCGGGCAGTCGTGATGCCTTGGCGAAATCCAGCAGACGCAGGCCTTCGGCGGCGAGCCATTGCTGGTGGGCAGGGGCGTTCAGCCAACTGCTGAAGTCTGGGTGAAAGGTGTCCATGGTGTGACCCTTTTTTGTTGTTAGGACTGCGGGCAGTCTAAACAACGGGCCGGGGCGGGCTTGTAACGAAGGGGACGGTATTTGTCACTAGCTCGTGACAAAAAAGAAGAGCAAAAGCACCCTCACCCCAACCCTCTCCCGGAGGGAGAGGGGGCCGACCGAGGTGTCTTGCGTCCTCTGTCGACCTGAAAAATATTGGCGATTATGATTCACCACCGCATTTACAGGTCAGCGCAGCTCAGCAGCATCCCCCAATCGGTCCCCTCTCCCTCTGGGCGGTCCGACGTTTCGGGAGGGCTAGGGTGAGGGGCTTTTCGGGGCTAATCCACAGACCGAGGCAACTGCAACGTCACCCGCAACCCGCCCTCACGCAGGTTCTGCAACGTCACCTCGCCGCCATGGCTATGCGCAATGTTGCGCGCAATGCCAAGGCCCAAGCCATAACCCTGCTGCTGCCCCGCCAAACGGAAGTGCGGCTCGAACACTTGCTCCAGCCGCTGCTGCGGCACACCCGGCCCTTCATCATCGACATGCAGAACAAAGGCGCTGTCATCGTCATCGATGTGCAGATGCGCGTTCTGCCCGTACTTCAAGGCGTTGTCGATCAGGTTGCCGATGCAGCGCTTGAGCGCCAGTGGTTTGCCCGGGTATGCCGACAGCGCGCGGCCATGCTGAGTGACGCGGCCATTGCCGTTCGGCGCCAGATACGGCTCGACCAGGCAATCGAGGACATGATTGAGATCCACCGGCTCGATGTTCTCGTGGATGTCGGTGTCTTTCACGCATTGCAGAGCGCCTTTGACCAGCAGCTCCAGCTCATCCAGATCGCGGCCGAACTTGGCTTGCAGCTGTTCGTCCTCGAGCAGCTCGACGCGCAAACGCAAACGAGTGATCGGCGTGCGCAGGTCGTGGGAAATCGCGCTGAACAACTGGCTGCGTTCGGTCAGGTAGCGGCTGATGCGTTCGCGCATGGTGTTGAACGCGCGACCGACTTCGACCACTTCACTGCCACCGCCCTCCGCCACTGGCTCGACATCGGCGCCCAGCGACAGATCCCGCGCTGCCCGCGCCAGGCGCTTGAGCGGCCGGCTCTGCCAGTGCACCAGCAGGCCGATGAACAACAGCAAAAAGCCGCTGGTCAGGACGATAAACCACACCTGCTGCGCCGGCAGGCCTTGCTCTTCGAGACTGGTGTACGGCTCCGGCAGCAACGAGGCGATGTACAGCCATTCCCCCGGAGCCATTTGAATCTGCGTGACCAGCACCGGCGGATTCACCGGCTCCAGGGTCAGCGCGTAATGCGCCCAGGAGCGTGGCAATTCATCAAGTTTCAGCCCGGCGTTGAAAATCCGCAGGTCTTCGGGGCTGACGAAGGTCACCGAAATATCCGTGTCATGGCCCAGAGACTGGCGCAGCACTTCGTCCACCGCTTGCATCACCGCAGCCTTGCGCGGCGTCACCGGCAGCACGTCCATGCCCAGCGGCTTGTCATTGAGCGTCACGACAAACCGGGTGCCGCCCATGCTGCGCAACTGATCGAGCACCAGCGGTCGGTAGGCCACCGGCAGGGAACGGAAATAGCTGACGCTGGCAGTCATCGAATGCGCCAGGCTGCGGGCGCTGGTGACCAGGCCTTCGAGCTGGGTGGCGCGCAGTTGCGACACCCAGATCACGCTCGACAGCGTCTGCGCGAACAGCACCGCCAGCAGAGTCAGCAGCAGCATCCGCCCGAGCAGTGAGCGCGGCACCGGTATGCGGTTGGCAAATTTGCGTAGCGACTCAGTGAGCATTGCCGGCAACCACATTGGCTGCCAACTGATAACCGCTGCCGCGCACCGTGCGGATCAGCCGTGGCGGTTTTTCGGTGTCGCGCAGGCGTTGGCGCAAACGACTGACGGCCATGTCGACGATGCGATCGAGCGGCATCAGATCGCGGCCACGGGTGGCGTTGCCGATGGTGTCGCGGTCGAGGATTTGCTGCGGATGATCGAGGAACAGTTTCAGCAGGGCGAAATCGGCACCGGAGAGGATCACTTCCTCGCCGTCGGTGTGGAACAGCCGATGACTGACCGTGTCCAGGCGCCAGTCGTCGAAGGCCAGCACTTCGCTGCCGCTGCGTTCGTGGGCGAACTGTGCGCGGCGCAGCAGGGCCTTGATCCGCGCTTGCAGTTCGCGCGGGCTGAACGGTTTGCCGAGGTAGTCATCAGCGCCAAGTTCCAGACCGATCACCCGGTCGGCTTCGTCGGAACTGGCGGTCAGCATGATGATCGGCACCTGCGCCTGACGCGGATGCTGGCGCACCCAGCGGCACAGGCTGAAACCGTCTTCGTCGGGCAGCATGACATCGAGGATCACCAGATCGCTCGGCGCCTCGTTGAGCGCCTGACGAAAACCGGCACCATCGGCGGTGGCCCTCACCTGAAACCCGGCGCGGGTCAGGTAGGTTTCCAGCAACTCGCGTATTTCCTGGTCGTCATCGACCAACAATATCGACTTGTTGACTGAGCTCACTTCGAAGGCATCCTTGTTGTTGGAGTTGGGGCGGATTATGCCTTAAGCATCAAACTAACAAACACTACAGAAACCCTTGTGGGAGCGAGCCTGCTCGCGAATCGGTTTTAACATTCAACAGATCTGTTGACTGACACACCGCTTTCGCGAGCAGGCTCGCTCCCACAATTGGATTGCATTTCAGGTCGGGATTGATTGGTCCAGGGCCACACCGGCGCCAACGAGGCCGGAGTACGGCGCGGTCACCAGCCACACCGGGATGCCTTTGAAGTAATCGCTCATGCAGCCCTTGTCGGCGAAGCAGCGGGCGAAGCCGCTGGCGAGGAAGAAATCGGCGAAGCGTGGAATCACCCCGCCAACGATGAACACGCCGCCGCGCGCGCCGGTGGTGAGCACGTTGTTGCCGGCGACGCGACCGAGCCAGCAGCAGAATTGCTCAAGAACTTCCAAAGCAATCGGGTCACCGGCAAGGCCAGCGGCGGTGATCGCTTCCGGCGTCTCCAGCTTTGGCTCATGGCCATCCACCGCGCAGATCGCCCGGTACAGCCGCGGCAGGCCGCCGCCGCTCAACGCGGTTTCCGCGCTGACATGGCCGATCTCGTTGTAGATGTGTTGCCACAGTTGCGTTTCGCGCGGACTGCTCAGCGGCAGGTCGACGTGGCCGCCCTCGCCCGGCAACGCGGCAAAGCGCCCTTCGCCGAGATCGAGCAAGGTGCCGACACCCAGGCCAGTGCCCGGGCCGATGACTACTGCCGGGCGCAGAGGCTCCGGCGTGCCTTCGCAAACCACGCGGAATTCGCCGGGCTGCAAGCGGGTCATGCCCAGCGCCATCGCCGAGAAATCGTTGGTCAGCAACAACTGCTCGACCTGCAAGGTCTTGCAGAACGCGCTGCGGCTGAGCCGCCAGTGATTGTTGGTGAACTTGAATTCATCGCCACTCACCGGACCTGCCACCGACAGGCACACTGAGCCGATCGAACCCGGCGCCAGGCCGAGCCCGCTCAGGTACAGAGCGATTGCCTCTTCCGGGCTCGCAAAGTCGGCCGTGGCCAGCACCTGAACCGATTGCAGTTGCTGGTTTTGCCACAACGCGAACCGCGCGTTGGTGCCTCCGATGTCACCGACCAAAGCCAGTTTCAATTAAGCGTCTCCAGGGCAGAAGTGAAGGCGCTGGCGCCCTGCTCCGCCGAGCTGAAGGCCATGCGCATGAAGCCAAACAGCTCGCGGCCGCTGCCGATGTTGTTGCCCAACAGGCCTTTGGCAGGTTCGCGCGCTGCAAATTCGGCGGCGTCGACCTTCAGTTCCAAGGTGCCTTTGACGCCATCGACGCGGATGATATCGCCCTCTTGCACGCGCGCCAAAGCGCCACCGACATAAGCTTCCGGGCTGACGTGAATCGCTGCGGGGATTTTCCCCGACGCGCCGGACATGCGCCCGTCAGTCACCAGCGCCACTTTGAAGCCGCGGTCCTGCAGTACGCCGAGGAACGGCGTCATCTTGTGCAGCTCCGGCATGCCGTTGGAACGTGGGCCCTGGAAGCGCATCACCGCGACAAAATCCTTCTCCAGCAGACCGGCCTTGAATGCGTCCGCCAGGTCCTGCTGATCCTGGAACACCATCGCCGGTGCTTCGACGATCTGGTTCTCCAGCGCAACGGCAGAAACCTTCATCACCCCGCGACCGAGATTGCCTTCCATCACCCGCAAGCCGCCCTCTTGCGAGAACGCACGGGACACCGGACGCAGGATGTTTTCGTCGAGGCTGTCGGTCGGCCCTTCGCGCCAGACCAGCTCACCGTTATCGAGGAACGGCTCCTTGGTGTACTGGCTCAGACCATGGCCGAGCACGGTGTTGACGTCTTCGTGCAGCAGGCCGGCGCCGAGCAGTTCGCGGATCAGGAACGACATGCCGCCCGCTGCCTGGAAGTGGTTGATGTCGGCTTTGCCGTTCGGGTAGACGTGGCTCAGGGTCGGCACGACTTCGGAGAGGTCGGCCATGTCCTGCCAGGTCAGTTGAATGCCAGCGGCCATGGCGATGGCCGGCATGTGCAAGGTGTGGTTGGTCGAGCCGCCGGTGGCGTGCAGGGCAACGATGGAGTTGACCAGCGCCTTCTCGTCGACGATTTCGCCGATCGGCATGAAGTTGCCGTTCTGCTTGGTCAGGCGCGTGACCTGATGCGCGGCTTCGCGGGTCAGGGCGTCGCGCAGTGGTGTGTTCGGGTTGACGAAAGACGCGCCCGGCAAGTGCAGGCCCATGACTTCCATCAGCAACTGGTTGGTGTTAGCGGTGCCGTAGAAGGTGCAGGTGCCCGGGCTGTGGTAGGACTTCATCTCCGATTCCAGCAGCTCTTCGCGGGTGGCCTTGCCTTCGGCGTACTTCTGGCGGACGTCGGCTTTTTCCTTGTTGGAAATCCCCGAAACCATCGGCCCGCCCGGGACGAAGATCGTCGGCAAATGGCCGAAGCGCAGCGAACCCATCATCAGGCCCGGGACGATCTTGTCGCAGATGCCGAGCATCAGCGCGCCGTCAAACATGTTGTGCGACAGCGCCACGGCGGTCGACATGGCGATGACTTCGCGGCTCGGCAGGCTCAGTTCCATGCCCGGCTCGCCCTGGGTCACGCCGTCGCACATCGCCGGAGTGCCGCCGGCGAACTGGCCGACCGAGCCGATTTCGCGCAGGGCGTTCTTGATCTGTTGTGGAAAGACTTCGTACGGCTGGTGCGCCGAAAGCATGTCGTTATACGAAGACACAATGGCGATGTTCGCCGAGTTCATCATCCGCAGGCTGTGCTTGTCTTCAGTGCCGCAACCGGCCACGCCGTGGGCGAAGTTGGCGCATTGCAGCTTGCCGCGCATCGGGCCGTCGGTGGCGGCGCCGCGAATCAATGCAAGGTAAGCCTGACGCGTGGCGCGGCTGCGGGCGATAAGCCGTTCGGTGACCTCAAGAACGCGGGGATGCATGTGTAGAACTCCAGGCTAACGGATGTGGCGACCTGATTGTCTATGCTGATCAAAAGCCGTTGTTGTTGGAATGACAGACGGCTTTTTTGACCATTCGGACCAGTTGATTCAGGTCACTCGTTGTAGATAAAACAAAATATTGCCACTAAAAAGGCTTGTTTTCTATTTTTATGCGAATAATCTTGTAATTCCAACAACAAAACGACGGCGGCGCTGTTCCATGACTCTTCGAATTGCAATCAATGGTTTCGGCCGCATCGGCCGTAATGTCCTGCGCGCACTGTATACCCAAGGCTATCGTCAAGACCTGCAGATCGTCGCGATCAACGATCTGGGTGACAGTTCGATCAATGCCCATCTGCTCAAATACGACACCGTCCACGGCACTTTCGACGCCGACGTGGCGCACGATAACGAAAGCCTGACGGTCAATGGCGACCGCATCGCGGTCAGCGCCATTCGCAACCCGGCCGACCTGCCGTGGGCCGCTGAAAAAATCGACGTAGTGTTCGAATGCACCGGTCTGTTCACCGACCGTGCCAAAGCCGCCGCGCATATCAGCGCCGGCGCCCGCAAGGTGATCATTTCTGCCCCGGCCAAAGGCGCCGACGCCACCGTCGTTTATGGCGTCAACCACGACATTCTGCGTCAGTCGCACCAGATCATTTCCAACGCTTCGTGCACCACCAACTGCCTCGCGCCAGTGGCGCAGGTGCTGCATCGCGAGTTGGGCATCGAGAGCGGCCTGATGACCACCATCCACGCCTACACCAATGACCAGAACCTCACCGACGTCTATCACAGCGACCCGTACCGTGCCCGCTCGGCCACGCAGAACATGATCCCGAGCAAGACCGGCGCAGCCGAAGCGGTAGGCCTGGTGCTGCCGGAACTGGCGGGCAAACTGACCGGCATGGCTGTGCGCGTACCGGTGATCAATGTGTCGCTGGTCGACCTCACCGTGCAACTGAAGAAAGAAGCCAGTGCCGACGAAGTCAACGCCCTGCTGAAAGCGGCGAGCCAGCATTCGAAGATTCTCGGTTACAACACCTTGCCGCTGGTTTCCAGTGACTTCAACCACAACCCGCTGTCGTCGATCTTCGACGCCAACCACACCAAAGTCAGCGGCAAGTTGCTGAAAGTGCTGGCCTGGTACGACAACGAATGGGGCTTCTCCAACCGCATGCTGGATAACTGCCTGGCGTTGTGTAACGCCGAATAATCCCGGCCGGTCCCCAATCCCTGTGGGAGCGAGCCTGCTCGCGAAAGCTATCTGTCAGTCAATATGGAGCTGACTGACACGACGCCTTCGCGAGCAGGCTCGCTCCCACAGGAGATCCGATTTCAATTTGAAATCAGCACTTGACCATTCAGCTGGATGATAAGCATTATCATTCGCTCGAAATGGATCAGGTCCTCCCGTGAGTCAATCGCGCTTCAACCACGTCTTCCTCGCCCAGCGCACTTCCCTGCTGCGCACGCTGGAACGGATGGTCAACAATCACAGCACCGCTGAAGACCTGTTGCAGGAGACCTACCTGCGCGTGACCCGGGCGTTGAGCGAACGGGCCATCGACCACCTTGAACCCTTTGTCTTCCAGACCGCGCGCAATCTGGCGCTGGACCATTTGCGTGCGCGCAAGATTCATGCGCGGACCATGGTCGATGACGTGCCTCAGGACGTAGTACAGAGCATCGCCGCGCCGGCCAGCAGCGCCGAAGACGCCGCCCATGCCGAACAATTGCTGGAGCGTTTGAACGTGAGCCTCAGCCAACTCAGCCCGCGCCAGCAGCAGATCTTCATCCTCAGCCGCCTGCACGGGCACAGCTATCAGGAAATCGCTGATGAACTTGATGTTTCGCTGAGCACCGTGCAGAAGGAACTGAAACTGATCATGTCGATCTGCATCGGCGTTGCCGAACGGCATAACGGCAGCGGCAAGTTTTGAGCTGCAAGCTACAAGTAAAAACAAAAAGCAGTATTGCATCCGGCTTGCAGCTTGCAGCTTGAAGCTAGAAACTGCTTCGCCAGAAGCCCTGAGGAACCACCGTGACGGACACCCACCGCTCGCCTTCGCCCGATTCGGCGCGGGACGCTGCAGCTGCAATGGACCAGGCGCTGGACTGGCTCATCGTGCTCGGCAGCCCGGATGAGGAACAGACCCGGCAATTTCATGCCTGGCTGGCGGCTGATCCGTTGAATGCCGAGGCATTCGCCAAGGCCCAGGCGATCTGGGACGGCCCGCAAGTCGCACTGTGCGCCGAGGCTCTGGCAGCAAAACCGGTAAAAATCACTTTTCTCAAACGCTTGCGCCCGCACTGGAAACCGCTGGCTACCGCTGCGGTGCTGATCCTCGGGCTGTTCAGTTTCAGCAACCTGCCGATGCGCATTCAAGCGGATCACCTGACCGTGGTTGGCGAGCGTCAGCGGCTGCAACTGGAGGACGGCTCGAAGGTCCTGCTCAATACCAACTCGGCGTTTTCCAGCACCATCAACGATCAACAGCGCGTGGCCCGGCTGTTTCAGGGCGAGGCGTTTTTCGAGATCGCCAGCGGGCGCAATCAGCCGCTGGAGATCGACGCAGGCCCGGTGCAGGCAAGCGTGCACGACACCGCATTCGCCGTGCGCTACCTCGACGGGGTCGCACAAGTGAACGTGCAGCGTGGCGATGTCGATCTGCGCGCCACCCACAACGATGCCCGGGTGCGCCTGCGTGCCGGGGAAAGCATTCGCATCGGCCCCAACGGATTTGATCGCCCTGCCAAGCTCGACGCCAATGCCGATCTGGCCTGGGTTGAAGGCCGTCTGGTGTTCGAGAACTGCCCGCTGAATCAGGTGCTGGCCGAGCTGCGCCGCTACTATCCGGGCTGGATCATCAACAACAACGAGCAACTGGCCGACGTCGCCGTCACCGGCAATTACCGTCTCGACCAGCCGCTCGACGTGGTCCGCTCTCTCGCCCACATCACCTCGGCGCGCCTGCAGGAATTCCCTGCGCTGGTGATTCTGAACTGAATGAGAATTATTTTTACTCGATAGCCAACGGCAGTACGTCTCGTTATAGCCAATGCAATTGATTCGCATCTAACCATGCCGATCAGCACCTATAAAGATTCGTGCGACACGGAGCGCTATCGATGTCCTCACGCCTTACCCGCCAGACTGCTTCCCCTTCCCGCGTACTGTCGCTGCTGACTGCGGCCATCCTCATGGCTGGCACCGCACCGCTGCTGGCGGCCACCGAGCAACCGACACGCAACATGGGCGATTACGCCTTCGCCATCGGCCAGCAACCACTGGTTTCGGCATTGAATGCCTTTACCGCCGTGACCGGTTGGCAGGTCGGCCTGCCGGCCGAGTTGGGGCAGAACGTCTCGTCGCCGGGCGTGCGCGGTTCGCTGCCGCCGGAGAAAGCCCTCGAGCGCCTGTTGGTGGGGACCAACCTGAGCTTCCGCAAACTGAGCAACAACAATGTCGTGCTGGAAAAACGCAACAGCAGCGGCACGCTCAATCTCGATCAGGTGACCATCAGCGCCACTCGCCAGGAACAATCGGTCAACAGCGTGCCCTCGACGGTCAGCGTGCAGGACCGCCAAGAGCTTGACCGCAACAACGTCAATACGATCAAGGATCTGGTGCGCTACGAGCCAGGCGTTTCCGTTGGCGGTGCCGGCCAGCGTGGCGGCATCAGTGGCTACAACATTCGCGGTATCGACGGCGACCGCATCTTGACTCAAGTCGATGGCGTGGAGATCCCTAACGGTTTCTTCAACGGCCCGTATGCCAAGAGCCAGCGCAACTACGTCGACCCGGAAATCGTCAAACGCGTGGAGATTCTCCGTGGCCCGGCCTCGGTGCTGTACGGCAGCAACGCCATCGGCGGCGCGGTCAGTTACTACACGCTGGACGCCGACGACATCATCAAACCGGGCAAGGACGTCGGCGCGCGTCTGAAAAGCGGTTACAGCTCCGCCGACGACAGCTGGCTGAAATCCGCCACCGTCGCCGGCCGCAGCGGTGAGTTCGACGGCTTGCTGCATTACAGCCAGCGCGACGGACACGAAACCGAGTCCTTCGGCGGCAACAATGGCACCGGCCTTGCGCGCACCGCCGCCAACCCGGAAGACGTGCGCGCGACCAACGTCCTGGCCAAGCTCGGCTGGAACTACAACGACGATTCGCGCCTGGGCCTGACCTACGAAAAGTACAAGGACGATCGCGACACCGACCAGAAAAGTGCCTACGGCGGCCCGTATTTCAACGGCGCGCCGACCATTCCGAGCAGCGTCCTGCCCGGCGGCATGTACCAATGGCGCACCGGTAACGACACCATCACCCGCGAGCGTTTCGGCATCGAACACTCGTTCGCCCTCGACAGCCTGCTCGCCGATAACGTCAAGTGGAGCCTCAACCACCAGATCGCCAAGACTGACCAGAGCACCGAAGAGTTGTACTACCCGATCACTCGTAAAGTGCTGCGTACCCGCGACACGATCTACGAAGAAAAACAGTGGGTGTTCGACGCGCAACTGGACAAGGCTTTCGCCATCGGTGACACCGATCACCTGCTGACTTACGGCACCACGATCAAACAGCAGAAAGTCACCGGTTCACGCAGCGGCGACGGCACCTGCGTGGCCGTCGGTCGCGGCTGCACGGCGATTGGCGCGACCAGTGCGGCGGACGTGCTGGCCAAGGCCTCTGATTTCCCCGATCCGACCATCAACACCTACAGCCTGTTCGCCCAGGATCAGATCAGCTGGAACGACTGGACCTTCCTGCCGGGCCTGCGCTACGACTACACCCAGCTCAAGCCGCACATCACCGAGGAATTCCTCAACACCGTGAATGCCGACGGCCAGGGCACGGTCAGCGACAAGAACAAGACCTGGCACAAAGTCTCGCCAAAATTCGGCCTGACCTATGCACTGACGGACAACTACACCTGGTACGGCCAGTACGCCGAAGGCTTCCGCACGCCCACGGCAAAATCGCTGTACGGGCGTTTCGAGAACAACACCACCGGCTACACCGTGGCGCCCAACTCCGACCTTGAGCCGGAAAAAAGCAAAGGTTTCGAAACCGGCCTGCGCGGCAATTTCGAGCAGGGCTCGTTCGACGTCGCGGTGTTCTATAACAAGTACCGCGACTTCATCAACGAGGATGCGGTCAAGCCGGGCGACGATCAGTTGACCTTCCAGAGCAACAACATCAAGCGCGCCACCATCAAGGGTGCGGAAGTCAAAGGTCGCTTGAACCTGGATGCGTTCGGCGCGCCGCAAGGCCTGTATACCCAAGGCTCGATCGCCTACGCCTACGGGCGCAACAACGACAGCGGCGAGCCGATCAACAGCGTCAATCCGCTCACCGGCGTGTTCGGTCTCGGTTACGACCAGGACAACTATGGCGGCCTGCTGAGCTGGACCGTGGTGAAGAAAAAAGACCGCGTCGACGACAGCAACTTCAAGTCGCCGGACGGCGTCAGCAGTCAGTTCAAGACCCCGGGCTTCGGCATTCTCGATCTGGCCGGCTATTACAAAGTCACCAACGATGTCACCGTCAGCGGCGGCGTCTACAACCTGACCGACAAGAAATATTGGCTGTGGGATGACGTGCGCGGTTACGACAGCGTTGGCGAAGCCTCGGTGACGCAACCGGCCAACCTCGATCGCCTGACCCAACCGGGACGCAACTTCGCGATCAACCTGATCTGGGACATCTGACCCGCCCGGCCTCACTGCGCGTGTTATCGCTGCGCAGTGAGGTTTTTTTACTGTCCGGCGCCCGCCCGTACGTCTTGTTATCAAGCGCCTCATTTATCAAGGACACCCCATGACTGCCTCGGAAAAAACCCTGCGTTCGCAACGCCTGAACCAGATCACCCATGAGCCGCACAGCAAACTCGATGCGCTGGTCAAAGCCCACGCACCATTCGAAACCCGCGCCAGCTTCGCCCGTTTCGTCGTCGCGCAATACCTGTTCCAGGCGGAACTGGTCGAGCTGTACAACGATGCCGAACTGACCGCGATCGTCCCGGATCTGCCGGCCCGTTGCCGCGCCGAAGCGGCCAGGGCTGACCTCGCCGACCTCGACACCGAAGTCCCGGCGCCGGTGGCCGGCGCGCTGAAAAACCCGAGCAAGGCGCGGGCGCTGGGCTGGATCTTTGTTTCCGAGGGTTCCAAGCTCGGCGCGGCGTTCCTGATCAAGCGCGCGGTGGCACTGGAGCTGAGCGAAAGCTTCGGTGCCCGGCATCTGGCAGAACCGCAAGGTGGTCGCGCCGAGGGCTGGAAAAGCTTTGTGCGCACCCTCGATGCGTTGCCGTTCACGGCGGAGGAAGAGGCGGAAGTTGAGCAAGGTGCACTGGATGCGTTCAACCGCTTTACCGTGCTGCTGGAACGGGCTTATGCCATAGAAGCCGCAGTGGCCTGAAGCAACTCTTATCCCTTGTGGGAGCGAGCCTGCTCGCGAAGACGGCAGCACATTCAACATCAATGTGCCTGATCAACCGCTTTCGCGAGCAGGCTCGCTCCCACAGGGCTCACCACAAATCTGTAAGATCCCCGTTCCGCTTCAGAAGCCACCGCTGAGCCCATGCCCACACCCGCCACCTCGAAACTCGCCCGTCTGCTGTTCGGCCTGCTGGCCTATGTCAGCCTCGGCATTGGCCTGATCGCCATCGTCGTGCCCGGTCTGCCGACCACCGAGTTCATCCTCCTCGCCGCGTGGGCCGCGACCCGCAGTTCGCCGCGCTTGAGTGCGTGGCTGGAAAATCATCGCCTGTTCGGGCCGATCCTGAGTAACTGGCGCAACGGCAGGATCATCGCGCGCAAGGCCAAGCTCAGTGCCACCGTCAGCATGCTGCTGTGTGCGACGTTGATGCTGGTGATGCTCGATCACGGCTGGCCGATCTATCTGGCGATTGCCGGCATGGGCCTGGGCAACCTATGGATCTGGTCGCGCCCGGAGACGCCCGTCGCGGTAGTGAAACATCCCTGTAATTAAAGCCTTTTCAGCACTTTCCCCTGCGCAAACGTTTAGCAGCGACCGTCCGTCGGCAAGCGCCTCATGCCGTTTCGCTTTACGCCGATGAGGATTGAATGGCGCTGAATGGATTTGGCAAACCGGGCTCCCGGCCCAGCCACCTGTTTATTCCATTCGCGAGATCGCCCCATGTTCGACTCTCTTTCCATTCGCCTGAAAATCGTCCTGCTCTCCGGCCTGTGCCTGCTCGGAGTGGTGGTGCTGATTGTCAGCATGAACATCTACCAGACCAACCAGAACGACGCGCTGGTCAGTCAATCCAGCAACCAGTTGCTCACCGCCAGCGTGCAGAACCTGCTGCAGGCCAAGGCCGCCGAACAAGCGGTGCGGGTGCAGAAAACCTTTGGTGAAAGCCTGCTGGTGGTCACCGCCCTCGCCGATCAGATCAAGGATCTGCGGACGATGGCGGCCAAGCGTTCACTCGAAGCCGGCGCCGTTCGGGAAGAGTTGAACCAGAGTCTGAAAACCGCTTTCGAGCGCAACGATAAAGTCCTCGGTATCTGGTTGGCCTTCGAACCCAACGGCCTCGACGGCAAGGACAGCGAATTCGCCAACGATGCCGCGCGGCAGTCCAACGAAGCCGGGCGCTTCGCCTCGTACTGGAGCCGTGCCGCCGGCGCCGCGCTGAATACAATCATGGTCGAAGACGACCTGACCAAAACCACCCTCAGCGTCAGCGGCACGCCGTACAACAGTTGGTACACCTGCCCTCGCGACAACAAGCGCACCTGCCTGCTCGACCCGTATGCCGACACCGTCGGTGGCAAGGAAATGCTCATGACGACCATTTCCGTGCCGCTGCTGGTGGATGGCAAAGCGATCGGCGTGGTCGGTGTCGACATCGCGCTCGACGCCCTGCAAGCCGCCGCCGTCGACTCGCAGCGCAGCCTGTTCAACAACGCCGGGCACATGCTGATCGTCTCCGGCAGCGGCGTGCTGGCGGCCGACAGTGCCGACGCGACGCGAGTGGGCAAAAAAATCAGCGACACCCTCGGCGCTGACGGCAAGGATGTATTGCAACTGGTCGGCAGCGGCACGGCAAAAATTCTCCAACAGGGCGAGCTGATTCGCGCGGTTTACCCGGTCGACCCGATCGGCAATTCGCGCGCCTGGGGCGTGGTCATCGACCTGCCGGAGCAGGTGCTGCTGGCCGATTCGGTGAAGCTGCAAGCGGTACTGGATGACGCACAACAAACCGGCGTGATCACTGCCCTGCTGGTGGCGGGCATGGCCGGTCTGGTCGGCCTGCTGCTGATCTGGCTCACCGCCTCCGGCGTCACCCGTCCGATCAACAGCGTCGCCGAGATGCTGAAGAACATCGCCAGCGGCGAAGGCGATCTGACCCAGCGCCTGAACTACAGCAAGAAAGACGAACTGGGCGAACTGGTGAACTGGTTCAACCGCTTCCTCGACAAGCTTCAGCCGACCATCGCGCAGATCAAACAAAGCATCACCGAAGCGCGCGGTACGGCCGATCAATCGTCGGAAATCGCCCGCCAGACCAGCGAAGGCATGCAGGTGCAGTTCCGCGAAATCGATCAGGTCGCCACCGCGTCCAACGAAATGAGCGCCACCGCCCACGACGTTGCCAACAGTGCCTCGAACGCGGCCAATGCGGCCAAGGGTGCCGACCAGTCGGCGAAGGACGGCATGGCGATCATTGAGCGCAGCACCCGCGACATCAATCAGCTGGCCGATGAAGTCAGCAAAGCGGTGACCGAAGTCGAAGCGCTGGCGGTCAACAGCGAGCAGATCGGTTCGGTGCTGGAAGTAATCCGCAGCATCGCCGAACAAACCAACCTGCTGGCTCTCAACGCCGCCATCGAAGCCGCCCGCGCCGGCGAAAGCGGTCGCGGTTTTGCCGTGGTCGCCGATGAAGTGCGCAACCTCGCCAAGCGCACGCAGGATTCGGTGGAAGAAATCCGCATCGTCATCGAGCGCATCCAGACCGGCACCCGTGGCGTGGTCGCGACCATGCATTTGAGCCAGACCCAGGCGCACAACAACGCCGGGCAGATTCGTCAGGCCGTTGATGCGCTGGGCAAGATCAGCGATGCGGTGACGGTGATCAGCGACATGAACCTGCAGATCGCCAGCGCCGCCGAAGAGCAAAGCGCCGTGGCCGAAGAGGTCAACCGCAACGTCTCGGCGATTCGCACCGTGACCGAAACCCTGACCGAACAGGCCACCGAATCGGCGGCGATCAGCAGCCAGCTCAACAGCCTGGCGAGCCAGCAGATGAAGTTGATGGATCAGTTTCGCGTCTAGCCGCTACCCCACCTATCGATCGTTCCTACGCTCCGCGTGGGAATGCATCAAGGGACGCTCCGCGTTCCAGCTTTCGATTGGGACGCAGAGCGTCCCGGGCGGCATTCCCACGCGGAGCGTGGGAACGATCCTCAATCCAGCCCGGTCATGTTTTGCACTATCATCGCCCTCTCGTTCCGGAGGGCCTTCGATGACTGATCTGCTCACGTCCATCCAAACCGCACTCGGCCTGCCCCACAAGCCGATCCCCTTCAACGGTGACGGCGCGTTGCCCTCGGCGTTCGCCGTCACTGAACTGGCCTGCGCCAGCATCGCCGCTGCCGGGCAAGCACTCAGCGAATTGCTTCACCAGCAAGCCGGGCACTTGCCTGCGGTTGCAGTCGACCGCCGTCTGGCCTCGTTGTGGTTCTCCACCTCGCTGCGCCCGATCGGCTGGCAGGTGCCGCCGCTGTGGGATCCCGTCGCCGGCGACTATGCGACCCGGGACGGCTGGATCCGTCTGCACACCAACGCTCCGCATCACCGCGCCGCCGCTGAACGCGTGCTCGGTGCCTGCGCCGATCGTGCCGCAATGGCGGCGAAAGTCGCACAGTGGGCGAGCGCGGACCTTGAGCAGGCGGTGGTCGACGCCAAGGGCTGCGCCGCCGAGATGCGCAGTTGGGCGCAGTGGCAGCAACATCCGCAGGGGCTGGCGGTGAATGCCGAAGCGCTGGTGCACTTCATCGAGCAGACGGACGAGAACCGCAGCCCATGGCAAGGTTCGATCGCACGACCGCTGGCCGGGATCAAGGTGCTCGACCTGACCCGCGTCCTCGCCGGCCCCACCGCCAGCCGCTTTCTCGCCGGGCTCGGCGCCAACGTCTTGCGCATCGATCCACCGAGCTGGAACGAACCCGGTGTGGTCCCGGAAATGACCGTCGGCAAACGCTGCGCGCGGCTGGATCTGCAAGTGCCAGCGGATCGCGCAGTGTTCGAAGGTTTATTGCAAGACGCCGACATCTTGCTCCACGGCTATCGCGCCGATGCGCTGGAACATCTGGGGTTTGGTATTGAACGTCAAAGGCAACTGGCACCGGGGCTGATCGACGTCTGCCTCAACGCCTACGGCTGGAGCGGCCCCTGGCAGAACCGCCGGGGCTTCGACAGCCTGGTGCAGATGAGCAGCGGCATCGCCGAGGCCGGACAGCATTGGAAGCACAGCGATAAACCGACGCCGCTGCCGGTGCAGGCGCTGGATCATGCAACCGGGTATCTGCTGGCGGCGAGCGCGATAAGGCTGCTGACTGAACGACTGGCCAACGGTTGCGGAGGTTCGGCGCGGTTGTCGCTGGCGCGTACGGCGAAGCTGTTGGTCGAGCATGGCCCGGGGACGCATGACCTGCTGCGGGCCGAAGATGCACTGGATCAGGATCCGGCGATTGAACACACCGCGTGGGGGCCGGCGCGAAGGTTGCGCGTACCGGTGCAGATCAGCGGGACGGCGGTGCAGTGGAATTGGCCGGCGACGGAGTTGGGCTCGCATCCTCCCTGTTGGCCATGAGAAGCCCCTCACCCTAGCCCTCTCCCAGAGGGAGAGGGGACTGATTGGGGCATACTGGAGAGTTACGCCGACGTGAAAGATTTTTGTCGAATCCATAATCGACTCGATCGCTCAGGTCGATGTATAGCGCCAGACAGCTCGGTCGGTCCCCTCTCCCTCTGGGAGAGGGCTAGGGTGAGGGGCTGCTTTTCAGATCACAACGACAATACCCCGCTATACAACCCATACGCCGCCAGCCCCGCACCGATCACCACGCAGGCAAAAATCCCTTTCTCCACCGTGGTAAAAACCGGCTGCCCCTGTTCACGCTTGGCCTTGGCAAACAGAATCACCCCCGGCGCATACAGCAGCGCCGAGAGCAGCAGATACTTCACTCCACCGGCGTACAACAGCCACACCGCGTAAACCAGGGCGATGCCGCCAATCAGCAGATCCTTGGTGCGCTCGGCCGACGCGTGCTCGTAGGTTTCGCCGCGCCCGCTGAGCAGTACCGCGTAGGCCGCTGACCACAGGTACGGCACCAGAATCATCGACGACGCCAGGTAAATCAGACTGGTATAAGTGCCCGCCGAGAACAGCGTGATCAGCAGGAAAATCTGGATCATCGCATTGGTCAGCCACAGCGCGTTGACCGGCACGTGGTTCTTGTTTTCCTTCTTCAGGAACGCCGGCATGGTCTTGTCCTTGGCCGTGGCGAAAAGGATTTCCGCGCAGAGCAAGGCCCAGGACAACAAAGCACCGAGCAAGGAAATCGCCAACCCGACGCTGATCAGCAATGCGCCCCACGGCCCGACGATGTGCTCGAGCACCGCTGCCAGCGAAGGATTCTGCAGATTGGCCAGTTCCGGCTGGCTCATGATCCCCAGCGACAGCACATTGACCAGCACCAGCAGCGCCAGCACGCCGAGAAAACCGATCACCGTGGCGCGGCCGACGTCGCTGCGTTTTTCTGCGCGAGCCGAATAGACGCTGGCGCCTTCGATGCCGATGAACACGAACACGGTGACCAGCATCATGTTGCGCACCTGGTCCATCACCCCGCCGAAGTTCGGGTTGCTGCGGCCCCAGATGTCACGGGTGAAAATGTCAGCCTTGAATGCCACGGCAGCGATGACGATGAACATGATCAGCGGCACGACCTTGGCCACGGTGGTCAACTGGTTGATCAGCGCCGCCTCCTTGATCCCGCGCATCACCAGAAAATGCACCGCCCACAACAGCACCGAAGCGCAGCCGATGGCGATCGGCGTGTTGCCCTGGCCGAATACCGGAAAGAAATAACCGAGGGTGCTGAACAGCAACACAAAATAGCCGACGTTGCCCAGCCAGGCGCTGATCCAGTAACCCCACGCCGACGAAAAGCCCATGTAGTCGCCGAACCCGGCCTTGGCGTAGGCGTAGACGCCCGAGTCCAGCTCCGGCTTGCGATTGGCCAGGGTCTGAAAGACGAACGCCAGCGTCAGCATGCCTATCGCAGTAATGCCCCAACCGATCAGGATCGCCCCTGCATCGGCGCGTGCCGCCATGTTTTGCGGCAACGAGAAAATCCCCCCGCCGATCATCGACCCCACCACCAGCGCGATCAACGCACCAAGGCGCAGCTTTTGCGTCGGTTGCGACATGCAGATCTCCTTGAAAGAGTCGTTGTTGTTTATTTGTAACAACAGCCGACTAAAAGCCTAAGGGTAGATGACGTTTATCAGGTAATGCCGAATCTCGCAGCGTTATATATAGCCGACCACGATAAGGCGTAGCACATTAAGTCAGTTTTGTGCGCCGATCTTGATTATTCGATTCTGTGCTGAAAACAGATGACCGACATTTGCCAATCGCTGAAAAGCAACTAGCGTCATAGTTCGAAAGCATTAATAGCTATTCTCGACTGCCTCAGCGAAACGGCTCTGGAATGGGCCTTTGAGGCTACAGCGTTATGCCCGCAACGGGCGCACAAGTCATTCATTAACAATGGAATGTGACCATGCACTGATCCATGTCAGCTGTTCGAACAGACAACAGTACTAGGCTGTGAGCTCTCCTTTCCTGCAATGGAGTCATGCAAATGTCTGAAGCGCCCGGAAAACTAAGACTCGGTGCACTGGTTGCACTGGTAGTCGGTTCAATGATTGGCGGCGGGATATTTTCGTTGCCACAAAACATGGCCGCCAGCGCCGACGTCGGTGCAGTGCTGATCGGCTGGGCCATCACCGCAGTCGGCATGCTCACCCTCGCTTTCGTCTTTCAGACCCTCGCCAATCGCAAGCCTGACCTGGACGGCGGTGTCTACGCCTACGCCAAGGCCGGATTCGGCGATTACATGGGTTTCTCATCAGCCTGGGGCTACTGGATCAGCGCCTGGCTGGGCAACGTCGGCTACTTCGTTCTGCTGTTCAGCACCCTCGGCTATTTCTTTCCGATCTTCGGCGAAGGCAATACCCCGGCGGCGGTGATCGGCGCGTCCTTGCTGCTGTGGGGCGTGCATTTTCTGGTGTTGCGCGGGATCAAGGAAGCGGCGTTCATCAACCTGGTGACCACCGTCGCCAAGGTCGTGCCGCTGCTGCTGTTCGTGTTGATCGCAGTCTTCGCGTTCAGACTGGACATCTTCACCGCCGACATCTGGGGCGTGAAAAACCCTGATCTGGGCAGTGTGATGAACCAGGTGCGCAACATGATGCTGGTCACCGTCTGGGTGTTCATCGGCATCGAAGGCGCGAGCATCTTCTCCGCCCGCGCCGAGAAACGCTCGGACGTCGGCAAGGCCACCGTGATCGGCTTCATCACCGTGCTGCTGTTTCTGGTGCTGGTGAACGTGCTGTCGCTGGGCATCATGACCCAGCCGGAACTGGCGAAACTGCAGAACCCGTCGATGGCCGCCGTGCTTGAGCATGTGGTCGGTCACTGGGGTGCGGTGCTGATCAGCGTCGGCCTGATCATCTCGCTGCTCGGTGCGCTGCTGTCGTGGGTGCTGCTGTGTGCCGAAATCATGTTCGCCGCCGCCAAAGACCACACCATGCCGGAGTTTCTGCGCAAGGAAAACGCCAACCATGTGCCGGTCAACGCCCTGTGGCTGACCAACGCGATGGTGCAGGTGTTCCTGATCATCACCCTGTTCTCGGCCAGCACTTACCTGTCACTGATCTACCTCGCCACCTCGATGATTCTGGTGCCGTACCTGTGGTCGGCGGCCTATGCCCTGCTGCTGGCGGTGCGCGGCGAGAGCTACGAAGGCTTTGCCGCCGAGCGGCGCAAGGATCTGATCATCGGCGGTATCGCCCTGATCTATGCGGTGTGGTTGTTGTACGCCGGCGGGGTCAAGTACCTGCTGCTGTCGGCCCTGCTCTATGCGCCCGGCGCGATCCTGTTCGCCAAGGCCAAGCTGGAACTCAAACAACCGGTTTTCACCAACGTCGAGAAGCTGATTTTCGCCGCAGTGGTCGTGGGCGCCGTGGTGGCGGCCTACGGTCTCTACGATGGCTTCCTGACGCTGTAACCCCTGATTGAATTGTCATCTGGAGGAACACAGAAATGACCACGGAAAAAGTGAAGTACGGCGTCCACTCCGAAGCCGGGAAACTGCGTAAAGTCATGGTTTGCTCCCCAGGTCTGGCCCATCAGCGGCTGACCCCGAACAACTGCGATGAACTGCTGTTCGATGACGTGTTGTGGGTGGCGCAAGCCAAGCGCGACCATTTCGACTTTGTCACCAAGATGCGCGAGCGCGGCATCGACGTGGTGGAAATGCACAACCTGCTGACCGACATCGTCGCCATTCCCGAAGCGCTGGACTGGATTCTTGAGCGCAAGGTGACGGCCGACTCGGTGGGCCTGGGCCTGATCAGCGAAGTGAAATCCTGGCTGAAAAGCCTCGAGCCACGGCACATCGCCGAGTTCCTGATCGGCGGCGTCTCGGCCGATGATCTGCCGGACAGCTTCGGTGGCAAGACCATCCAGATGTTCCGCGACTTCCTCGGCCACTCCAGCTTCATCCTGCCGCCGCTGCCCAACACCCAGTTCACCCGCGATACCACCTGCTGGATCTACGGTGGTGTGACGCTGAACCCGATGTACTGGCCGGCGCGCCGTCAGGAAACCCTGCTGACCACCGCCATCTACAAATTCCATCCGCAGTTCACCAACGCCGAATTCGAGATCTGGTACGGCGACCCGGACAAGGATCACGGCAACTCTACCCTTGAGGGCGGCGACGTCATGCCGATCGGCAACGGCGTGGTGCTGATCGGTATGGGCGAGCGTTCATCGCGTCAGGCCATCGGCCAACTGGCGCTGAACCTGTTCAACAACAAAGCAGTGGAAAAAGTCATCGTCGCCGGCCTGCCGAAGTCCCGCGCTGCGATGCACCTGGACACCGTGTTCAGCTTCTGCGACCGCGACCTGGTGACGATCTTCCCGGAAGTGGTCAACCAGATCGTCGCCTTCACCCTGCGCCCTGACGAAAGCAAACAGGGCGGCATCGACATCCGCCGCGAAGAAGGCAGCTTCCTCGACACCGTCGCTGCGGCGCTCAACCTGCCGAAACTGCGCGTGGTGGAAACCGGCGGCAACAGCTTCGCCGCCGAACGCGAGCAATGGGACGACGGCAACAACGTGGTGGCGATGGAACCGGGCGTGGTCATCGGCTACGACCGCAACACCTACACCAACACCCTGCTGCGCAAGGCTGGCGTGGAGGTCATCACCATCAGCGCCGGCGAACTCGGCCGCGGCCGTGGCGGCGGTCACTGCATGACCTGCCCAATCATCCGCGACCCGATCGATTACTAATCTTTGAGCCTTCGCCGCGACTTATCGAGCGCGGCCAAGGGGATAACCGAAACCCAAGGAGATCCATCATGGCTTTTAACATTCACAACCGTAACCTGCTCAGCCTGGAACACCACACCCCACGTGAGCTGCGTTACCTGCTCGACCTGTCCCGCGATCTGAAACGCGCGAAATACACCGGTACCGAACAACAGCATCTGAAGGGCAACAACATCGCCCTGATTTTCGAGAAAACTTCGACCCGTACCCGTTGCGCCTTCGAAGTGGCGGCCTATGACCAAGGCGCCAACGTCACTTACATCGACCCGAACTCCTCGCAAATCGGCCACAAGGAAAGCATGAAGGACACCGCCCGCGTGCTCGGGCGCATGTACGACGCCATCGAGTACCGTGGCTTCAAGCAGGAAATCGTC
This sequence comes from Pseudomonas sp. Sample_14, assembly GCF_004307515.1. NCBI lineage: Bacteria > Pseudomonadati > Pseudomonadota > Gammaproteobacteria > Pseudomonadales > Pseudomonadaceae > Pseudomonas > Pseudomonas sp. Sample_14. Next base: position 38,937 of record NZ_RCOC01000064.1, read on the forward strand.
GAAGAGCTGGCCAAGTTCGCCGGCGTGCCGGTGTTCAACGGCCTGACCGATGAATATCACCCGACCCAGATGATCGCCGACGTGCTGACCATGCGTGAACACGCTGACAAGCCGATCCACGAAATCAGCTACGCCTACTTGGGCGACGCGCGCAACAACATGGGCAACTCGCTGCTGCTGATCGGCGCCAAGCTCGGCATGGACGTGCGCATCTGCGCGCCGAAAGCCCTGTGGCCGCTGGACGATCTGGTGGCGCGCTGCAAAAAATACGGTGAGGAAAGCGGCGCACGCATCACCCTCACCGAAGATCCGAAAGAAGCGGTCAAGGGCGTCGACTTCATTCACACCGATGTCTGGGTATCGATGGGCGAACCGGTGGAAGCCTGGGCCGAGCGTATCCAGCAACTGCTGCCGTATCAGGTCAACGCCGACCTGATGAAAGCCACCGGCAACCCGCGTACCAAGTTCATGCACTGCCTGCCGGCCTTCCACAACAGCGACACCAAGGTCGGCAAACAGATCGCCGAACAATATCCGCACCTGAAAAACGGCATCGAAGTGACCGACGACGTGTTCGAGTCGCCGGCCTGCATCGCCTTCGAGCAAGCGGAAAACCGCATGCACACGATCAAGGCGATTCTGGTTTCGACCCTGGCTGATCTCTGACGCCACAGCGCTCCCAC
>NZ_RCOC01000064.1:39719-119866 GCF_004307515.1 Pseudomonas sp. Sample_14
CGCTCCCACAGGGATATCGGTTCCGACAGGGAGATCGAGTCGTTTGCCATTCCTCTGCTTAGAAGGATTGCACCATGCGTATCGTCGTAGCCCTGGGCGGTAACGCCCTGCTTCGCCGTGGTGAGCCGATGACCGCTGACAATCAGCGCGCCAACATCCGCATCGCCACCGAGCAAATCGCCAAGATCCATCCCGGCAACCAACTGGTCATCGCTCACGGCAATGGCCCGCAAGTCGGTCTGCTGTCGCTGCAAGCGGCGGCCTATACCTCTGTCACCCCCTACCCGCTGGACGTGCTCGGCGCTGAAACCGAAGGCATGATCGGCTACATCATCGAACAGGAACTGGGCAATCTGCTCGACTTCGAAGTGCCGTTCGCCACCCTGCTGACCCAGGTCGAAGTCGACGCCAACGACCCGGCTTTCAAGAACCCGACCAAGCCGATCGGCCCGGTCTACGAGAAAGCCGAAGCGGAAAAACTCGCCGCCGAGAAAGGCTGGGCGATTGCTGCCGATGGCGACAAATTCCGCCGTGTGGTCGCCAGCCCACGGCCGAAGCGCATCTTCGAAATCCGCCCGATCAAGTGGCTGCTGGACAAGGGCAGCATCGTCATTTGCGCTGGTGGCGGCGGTATTCCGACCATGTACGACGAGCAGCGCAACCTCAAGGGCATCGAGGCGGTGATCGACAAGGATCTGTGTTCGTCGTTGCTTGCCGAGCAATTGGAAGCCGACCTGCTGGTGATCGCCACCGACGTCAACGCGGCTTTTATCGACTATGGCAAACCAACCCAGAAAGCCATCGCCGAAGCCCACCCGGACGAACTCGAACGTCTCGGTTTCGCCGCAGGCTCCATGGGACCGAAGGTGCAGGCAGCCTGCGAATTCGCGCGCCATACTGGCAAGGTCGCGGTGATCGGTTCGCTGGCCGATATCGAAGCCATCGTCCAGGGCACCGCCGGTACGCGGGTCAGCACGGCGAAGCCGGGGATCAGCTACCGATAACAATAAACACCGGGGCAGATTCAACACCTGCCCCGCTTCCATGCCTTGAAAGGAGTAGCTCAATGGCCCAGTTCGAACCCGGTCATCTGCATATCGAGCGGCACGCGTTGACCGACGATGACGTCAATTACAACGTACATCTGGACTATGAAGTGTTCACCGATCCGCAGAAAGGCAAAGGGATTCAGTTCACCCTGCACGGCAGCATGCAGGGCAAGGACATGAAGGAGACGTTTTTCCTGCCCAAGGAAGAGGCCTACAACTTCGCCCGCGACGTGACCCGGATCGCCGAGAAGTACGGCATACCCAAGGCCCACAGCCAGATCGGTTCGGTGCACAAGCATTACGATCTGATGTTTGAAGACATTCGGCAGAAGTTGAATATGCAGTCGGGGGATCCGGTGAACCTCGAGCATTTCGAATAAAAATCAAAAGCCCCTCACCCTAGCCCTCTCCCAGAGGGAGAGGGAACCGATTGGGGGATGCTGCAGCATTGCGTCGAACTGATTCTGCATCACTGAATCCATAATCGCCCGGTACTTTCAGGTCGATGCATAACCTCAGACACCTCGGTCGGCTCCCTCTCCCTCCGGGAGAGGACTGGGGTGAGGGGGCTTTTGATTTAAGGCATACTTGCCCCCTCCGCTCTGCAGATCACTGAACCGCCCCATGCGTATCCACGTCAGCTTCATCGACCGCGTCGGCATCACCCAGGAAGTCCTGGCTATCCTCGGTGGGCGCAATCTCAATCTGGATGCGGTGGAGATGATTCCGCCGAACGTCTACATCGACGCGCCGACCCTCAGCCCGCAAGTGCTCGAAGAACTGAAAGATGCGCTGTTTCGCGTGCTCGGCGTGGAAGCGGTGACCGTGGTCGATATCCTGCCCGGCCAGCGTCGGCATCTGCAGCTAGATGCCCTGCTCGCGGCGATGACTGACCCGGTGCTGGCCCTCGACAGCGCCGGCAAGGTGCTGCTGGCCAACCCGGCGCTGATTGCCCTGTACGGTCGCGAACCGGCCGGCGAAAGCGTCTCGGCGCTGTTCAACGATCCCGGTCTGCTCGACACCCTGCTGGAAAACGGCTTTCGCCTGCCGCTGCGCGAAATAACCGTCAATGGCCAGACCCTGCTGCTCGATGCCACGCCGATCACCGACGCCGGCGCCCTGCTGACCCTGTATCAACCGAACCGCATTGGCGAACAGCTCTCGGCGTTGCACCACGATCACGCCGAAGGCTTCGACGCGCTGCTCGGCGAATCCCCGGCGATCCGCACACTCAAGGCCCGCGCGCAACGCGTCGCCGCCCTTGATGCACCGTTGTTGATTCAAGGCGAAACCGGCACCGGTAAAGAATTGGTGGCCCGCGCCTGTCACGCGATCAGTGCGCGGCACAGCGCTCCGTTTCTCGCCCTCAACTGCGCAGCGCTGCCGGAAAACCTCGCCGAAAGCGAACTGTTCGGCTACGCCCCCGGCGCCTTCACCGGCGCGGCGCGTGGCGGTAAACCGGGGCTGATGGAACTGGCCAACCAGGGCACGGTGTTCCTCGATGAAATCGGCGAGATGTCGCCGTACTTGCAGGCCAAACTCCTGCGCTTTCTCAACGACGGCAGCTTCCGCCGCGTCGGTGGTGATCGGGAAGTAAAGGTCAACGTGCGCATCCTCAGCGCGACCCACCGCGACCTGGAAAAAATGGTCAGCGAAGGCCTGTTCCGCGAGGACCTGTTCTATCGCCTCAATGTGCTCAACGTCGAAGTGCCGCCGCTGCGTGAACGCGGTCAGGACATCCTGCTGCTGGCGCGCTACTTCATGCAGCAGGCCTGTGCGCAGATCCAGCGCCCGGTCTGCCGCCTGGCACCGGGGACTTATCCGGCGCTGCTCGGCAATCGCTGGCCGGGCAACGTGCGGCAATTGCAGAACGTGATTTTTCGCGCAGCAGCGATCTGCGAGAGCAGCCTGGTCGATATCGGTGACCTCGACATCGCCGGCACTTCGGTGGCGCGCCAGGCCGATACCGATGTCGACAGCCTTGAGCAAGCGGTCGAATCTTTCGAGAGAGAGCTGTTGGAAAAGCTCTACGTCAGCTACCCCTCGACCCGGCAATTGGCGAGCCGCTTGCAGACCTCGCACACCGCCATTGCCCATCGCCTGCGCAAATACGGCATTCCCAATAAACCCTGACTCACCGCGCATCCCTATTGCAGGAAATTCCCCATGTGGGAGCGAGCCTGCTCGCGAAAGCGGTCTATCAGCAAAATAGCTGGCGCCTGACACACCGTCTTCGCGAGCAGGCTCGCTCCCACAGGATTTATGGCGGATTCGAAATCCGTCCAAAAACGACCTCCATCTGTACCGAAAGCGCTACAGCGGAACGATATCGCTACACCCGCCTGTGACCAGCGCTGCGCAACGCTTTGATCCGATTAAGCTTTTCTCCCCGCCCCAAGCTGTAGCGATTTCGCTACAACAGCAACATCCCAACAAACACCAAAACAACTCAAGCCATTGATTTATATAGATAAATCAACCTTGGCCGCATTCTTGCTACCTGCCTCCTCATCTATTAAGGGCTTCCCCGCCCCAAGCTTTCCACCGCGTCCACCAGACGAGTCTGGCCCCTGAGGAGTTTCCATGAGCGAGTTGCGTTTTACTGAAGATCACGAATGGCTGCGCACCGAAGCCGACGGCAGCGTTACTGTCGGCATCACCGCATTCGCGCAGAACGCCTTGGGCGACGTGGTGTTCGTGCAACTGCCTGAGCTGCAGGCTTACGAAAAAGGCGCTGAAGCCGCCACCGTGGAATCGGTGAAAGCCGCCAGCGGCGTGTACATGCCGCTCGATGGCGACGTGCAGGAAGTCAACCCGGCGCTGCAAGACGCTCCTGAGCTGGTCAACGAAGATCCGCTGGGCGAAGGCTGGTTCTTCCGCTTTCAGCCAAGCGACGCCGCCGCTGTCGGCAAATTGCTCGATCAGGACGCTTACGACCGCCTGATCAAAGCCCAAGCCGAAGCCTGAGGAATTACCCCATGACCGCCATCAATCTCGGTACCGCCAACGAATTCATCGCCCGTCACATCGGCCCGCGCGCCGGTGACGAGCAAGCCATGCTCAACAGCCTCGGCTTCGATTCCCTCGAAGCCCTGAGCGCCAGCGTCATCCCGGAAAGCATCAAGGGCACCAGCGTGCTGGGCATGGACGACGGCCTCAGCGAGGCCGACGCCCTGGCGATGATCAAAGCCATCGCCGGCAAGAATCAGCTGTTCAAGACCTACATCGGCCAGGGCTACTACAACTGCCACACGCCTTCGCCGATCCTGCGCAACCTGCTGGAAAACCCGGCCTGGTACACCGCTTACACCCCATACCAGCCAGAAATTTCCCAGGGCCGTCTCGAAGCGCTGCTGAACTTCCAGACCATGATCAGCGACCTCACCGGCCTGCCGATCGCCAACGCCTCCCTGCTCGACGAAGCCACCGCCGCTGCCGAAGCCATGACCTTCTGCAAACGCCTGAGCAAGAACAAAGGCAGCCACCAGTTCTTTGCGTCGATCCACAGCCATCCGCAGACCCTCGACGTGCTGCGCACCCGTGCCGAGCCGCTCGGTATTGACGTGGTCGTGGGCGATGAGCGCGAACTGACTGACGTCACGCCGTTCTTCGGCGCGCTGCTGCAATACCCGGCGAGCAACGGTGATGTGTTCGACTACCGCGAGCTGACCGAGCGCTTCCACGCCGCCAACGCTTTGGTCGCTGTGGCCGCTGATTTGCTGGCCCTGACGCTGCTGACCGCACCGGGCGAATTCGGTGCCGACGTCGCCATCGGTTCGGCGCAACGCTTCGGCGTGCCGCTGGGCTTCGGTGGCCCGCACGCCGCTTATTTCTCCACTAAAGATGCCTTCAAGCGTGACATGCCGGGCCGTCTGGTCGGTGTCTCGGTTGACCGTTTCGGCAAGCCAGCGCTGCGTCTGGCGATGCAGACCCGCGAGCAACACATCCGCCGCGAAAAGGCCACGTCGAACATCTGCACCGCCCAAGTGCTGCTGGCCAACATCGCCAGCATGTACGCCGTCTACCACGGCCCGAAAGGCCTGACCCAGATCGCCAACCGCGTGCATCACCTGACCGCGATTCTGGCCAAGGGCCTGACCGCGCTGGGCGCTCAAGTCGAGCAGGCAAACTTCTTCGACACCCTGACCGTTGCTACCGGCGCACACACCGCCGCGCTGCACGACAAGGCGCATGCTCAGCAGATCAACCTGCGTGTGATCGACGCTGAACGTCTGGGCCTGTCGGTCGACGAAACCACCACTCAGGCTGACATCGAAACCCTGTGGGGCCTGTTCGCCGACGGCAAGACCCTGCCGGACTTCGCTGCGCTGGCCACCTCGGTGCAGAGCACCATTCCTGCTGAGCTGGTGCGCCAGTCGCCGATCCTCAGCCACCCAGTGTTCAACCGTTATCACTCGGAAACCGAGCTGATGCGCTACCTGCGCAAACTGGCGGACAAGGACCTGGCACTCGATCGCACGATGATCCCGCTGGGCTCGTGCACCATGAAACTCAACGCCGCCAGCGAAATGATCCCGGTGACCTGGGCCGAATTCGGTGCACTGCACCCGTTCGCCCCGGCCGCACAAAGCGCCGGTTACCAGCAACTGACCGACGAGCTGGAAGCGATGCTCTGCGCCGCCACCGGTTACGACTCGATCTCGCTGCAACCGAACGCTGGTTCGCAAGGTGAATACGCAGGTCTCCTGGCGATCCGCGCCTACCACCAGAGCCGTGGCGATGAGCGCCGCGACATCTGCCTGATCCCGTCGTCGGCCCACGGTACCAACCCGGCCACTGCGCAAATGGCCGGTATGCGCGTGGTCGTCACCGCGTGCGATGCCCGTGGCAACGTCGACATTGAAGACCTGCGCGCCAAAGCCATCGAGCACCGCGAACACCTCGCCGCGCTGATGATCACCTACCCGTCGACCCACGGCGTGTTCGAAGAAGGCATCCGCGAGATCTGCGCGATCATTCACGACAACGGCGGCCAGGTGTACATCGACGGCGCCAACATGAACGCCATGGTCGGCCTCTGCGCACCAGGCAAGTTCGGCGGCGACGTCTCGCACCTGAACCTGCACAAAACCTTCTGCATCCCGCACGGCGGTGGCGGCCCGGGCGTCGGCCCGATCGGCGTCAAATCGCACCTGACCCCGTTCCTGCCGGGCCACGGCCAGATGGAACGCAAGGAGGGCGCGGTCTGCGCGGCACCGTTCGGCAGCGCGAGCATTCTGCCGATCACCTGGATGTACATTCGCATGATGGGTGGCGCCGGTCTGAAGCGCGCTTCGCAACTGGCGATCCTCAACGCCAACTACATTTCCCGTCGCCTCGAAGAGCATTACCCAGTGCTGTACACCGGCAGCAACGGCCTGGTGGCGCACGAGTGCATCCTCGATCTGCGTCCGCTCAAAGACAGCAGCGGCATCAGCGTCGATGACGTCGCCAAACGCCTGATCGACTTCGGTTTCCACGCGCCGACCATGTCGTTCCCGGTCGCCGGCACGCTGATGATCGAGCCGACCGAAAGCGAATCCAAGGAAGAACTGGACCGCTTCTGTGACGCGATGATCCGCATCCGCGAAGAAATCCGCGCAGTGGAAAACGGCACGCTGGACAAGGAAGACAACCCATTGAAAAACGCCCCGCACACCGCAGCGGAACTGGTTGGCGAATGGACCCACCCGTACAGCCGTGAGCAAGCCGTTTACCCAGTCGCGTCGCTGATCGAAGGCAAATACTGGCCGCCGGTCGGCCGGGTCGACAACGTCTTCGGCGATCGCAACCTGGTCTGCGCCTGCCCGTCGATCGAAAGCTACGCTTAATGGAATGAGGGGCTGAATATCGGCCCCGATTTCAGCAACACCCTAGATCCCCCTGTGGGAGCGAGCCTGCTCGCGAAGGCGCCATTTCAGCCAGCGTAAATGTTGGCTGATCCGACGCTTTCGCTAGCAGGCTCGCTCCCACAAGGGATCTGCACCGATCTCAAACTGCGCCAATCCTTATAACAAGAAACCGGAGAACCACTCATGTCGTTAAGCGTGTTCGACCTGTTCAAGATTGGCATCGGTCCCTCCAGTTCCCACACCGTCGGCCCGATGCGTGCTGCTGCGCGTTTCGCCGAAGGGCTGCGCCGGGAAAACCTGCTGACCAGCACCGCCAGCGTGCGTGTCGAGCTGTACGGTTCGCTCGGCGCTACCGGTAAAGGACACGGCAGCGACAAAGCCGTGCTGCTCGGCCTTGAAGGCGAGCACCCGGACACAGTCGACACCGAAACCGTCGCCGCGCGCCTGCAAGAAATTCGCGGCAATGGCCGACTGAATCTGCTCGGTGAACACAACATCGCGTTCAACGAGAAAGAACATCTGGCGATGATCCGCAAACCGTTGGCCTATCACCCCAACGGCATGATCTTTCGCGCCTTCGACGCAGCGGGGATTCAGATCCGCAGTCGCGAGTACTACTCGGTCGGCGGTGGTTTCGTTGTCGATGAAGATGCCGCCGGCGCCGATCGCATCGTCGAAGACGCCACGCCGCTGACCTTCCCGTTCAAAAGTGCCAAGGATTTGCTCGGTCATTGCGCCACCTATGGCCTGTCGATCAGTCAGGTGATGCTGACCAACGAGAGCGCCTGGCGCCCTGAAGCGGAAACCCGTGCCGGCCTGCTGAAAATCTGGCAGGTGATGCAGGACTGCGTCGCTGCCGGCTGTCGTAACGAAGGCATTTTGCCGGGCGGCTTGAAGGTCAAACGCCGGGCGGCGGCGCTGCATCGGCAATTGTGCAAGAACCCGGAATCGGCGCTGCGCGATCCGCTGTCGGTGCTCGACTGGGTCAATCTTTATGCGTTGGCGGTCAACGAAGAAAACGCCAACGGCGGGCGCGTGGTTACTGCGCCCACCAATGGCGCGGCGGGCATCATTCCGGCGGTGCTGCATTACTACATGCGTTTTATCCCCGGGGCGAATGACGACGGCGTCGTGCGCTTTCTGCTGACCGCTGCCGCAATCGGCATTCTCTACAAGGAAAACGCTTCGATCTCCGGCGCCGAAGTCGGTTGTCAGGGTGAAGTCGGCGTGGCCTGTTCGATGGCGGCCGGTGCTCTGTGCGAAGTGCTCGGAGGCAGCGTGCAGCAAGTCGAGAACGCCGCGGAAATCGGCATGGAACACAACCTCGGCCTGACCTGCGACCCGATCGGCGGTCTGGTGCAGGTGCCCTGTATCGAGCGCAACGCGATGGGCTCGGTGAAAGCCATCAACGCCGTGCGCATGGCCATGCGTGGTGACGGTCAGCATTTCGTCTCCCTCGACAAAGTCATCCGCACCATGCGCCAGACCGGCGCCGACATGAAAAGCAAATACAAGGAAACCGCCCGCGGCGGCCTGGCGGTCAACATCATCGAATGCTGATTACGAACTCAGCCAAACGTAACCAGCTCCCTCTCCCTCCGGGAGAGGGCTGGGGTGAGGGGCTCTTGATCTTGCCTCTCACCCGCAACCCAAATTCAAAGGAGCCACGCATGTCCACCGAACAACTCTCGAAAACCCCGCTACACGCACTGCACCTCGAACTCGGCGCACGCATGGTGCCGTTCGCCGGCTACGACATGCCCGTGCAATACCCGCTCGGCGTGATGAAAGAACACCAGCACACCCGTGAGCAAGCCGGGTTGTTCGACGTCTCGCACATGGGCCAGATTCGTCTGACCGGCGCCAATGCGGCCAAAGCCCTGGAAACCCTGGTGCCGGTGGACATCATCGACCTGCCGGTGGGCATGCAGCGTTATGCGATGTTCACCAACGAAAGCGGTGGCATTCTCGATGACCTGATGGTCGCGAATCTGGGCAATGACGAGCTGTTCCTGGTGGTCAACGCCGCGTGCAAGGATCAGGATCTCGCGCATCTGCAAAAACACATCGGCGATCAGTGCACCATTACGGCGCTGTTCGAAGAGCGCGCCCTGCTCGCCCTGCAAGGTCCGGCAGCCGTCACAGTGCTGGCGCGTCTTGAGCCGGACGTGGCGAAGATGACCTTCATGCAGTTCAACCGTGTGTCGTTGCTGGGCGTTGAGTGCTTTGTCAGCCGTTCGGGCTACACCGGTGAAGACGGTTTCGAAATCTCGGTACCGGCCGCTGAAGCGGAGAAACTAGCCCGCGCCCTGCTCGCCGAGCCAGAGGTCCAGGCCATCGGCCTTGGCGCCCGCGACTCGCTGCGTCTGGAAGCCGGCCTGTGCCTGTACGGCCACGACATGAACACCGAAACCACGCCGATCGAAGCCAGCCTCCTGTGGGCGATCTCCAAGCCCCGCCGCGCCGATGGAGCGCGGGCCGGCGGTTTCCCGGGCGCCGAGCAGATCTTCGCGCAGCAACAGAACGGCGTCGCACGCAAACGTGTCGGCCTGCTGCCACAGGAGCGTACCCCGGTGCGTGAAGGCGCAGAGATCGTCAACGAGGCCGGCGAGATCATCGGCAGCGTCTGCAGCGGTGGCTTTGGTCCGACCTTGGGCGGGCCATTGGCGATGGGTTACCTCGACAGCGCTTACGTCGCACTCGATACACCCGTGTGGGCCATCGTCCGTGGGAAAAAGGTGCAAATGCTTGTAAGCAAAATGCCATTTGTTCCACAACGCTACTATCGCGGTTGATCGACTGTTTCTATAAGTAACGCGATTGCGTTATACGTGCACTAATGTGTAACGCAATCGCCATAAAACAGTGCGTTTTTTAACATCCGTTTCGAATATGAACGTTGCTTATAACGTTTGCTGAAAATAGAACCAGACAATCGTCTAAGACTGAACTAGTTTGCTGACGAACTGCCATGAAGAGCAGTAAAACCGGGGCCTTCGCAGGGCTTGTTTTTTCTCCCGTAGTTGGCGTAGAGTTTGTCCACTGTGTTTGCATGGGTCAGCTTGGAATCGTGACCTGGGCAGTAGCCTACAAGTTAGCTACATCCCGCTCGACGTCTTCTTACTCCTTGCAACCAGCTCCAGTACTCTTTCATGTGAAAGGGGCTGTCATCAATTTATGCGTCAAAGGAAATAAGAAATGTCCACACGTCAGAGCGGTACCGTCAAGTGGTTTAACGACGAGAAAGGTTTTGGTTTTATCACTCCAGAAAGCGGTCCGGATCTGTTCGTACATTTCCGCGCCATTCAGGGCAACGGCTTCAAAAGCCTGAAAGAAGGCCAGAAAGTGACTTTCGTTGCTGTGCAAGGCCAGAAAGGCATGCAGGCTGACGAAGTACAAGCAGAAGCCTGATCTTCTGATACGAAAAAGCCCCTGATATTGATATCAGGGGCTTTTTTGTGCGCGCTAATCCGTAAAATGGCGCTTCCATTCGCGTTCCGAGGCTGCCATGTCGAAACACCTGCTCACGCCGCAAGGGGACTTTCCTCCCGTTGCTCTCGGTCGTCGTCTGGCGGCGATGTTCTACGACTTCCTGCTGTGCACCGCCCTGCTGATCGTCACCGGATTCATCTACAAGTTGATCCAGGCCGCGATCATTGGCGAAGAACGGCTGCGGGTGATGACCGACGCCGGCCAGCTCGATGGTGATCCGCTGTATTCCACAGTGCTGCTGTTGGTATTGTTCGGCTTCTTCGCCAAGTTCTGGACCCATGGCGGGCAGACACTGGGCATGCAGGTGTGGGGCATCCGCGTGCAGAACGCCAACGGCACAGCAATCAGCCTGTGGCAGGCGCTGTTGCGCTTTATGGTGTCGATCGCGTCGTGGTTGTGTATCGGGTTGGGGTTCTTCTGGTCGCTGTTCGACAAGCAGAAGCGCACCTGGCATGACATCTATTCGGATACCCGTGTGGTGCGAATACCGAAGAAGAGCAAATAATTTCCATACTCAGGAGTCCCCCCTGTGGGGAGGGGATTTATCCCCGTCCGGCTGCGTAGCAGCCGTAAAGGAGCCCACGCGGTATCCCTGATATGCCGCGGTGTTTGATTTAGGGCGGCTTCGCCACCCAACGGGGATAAATCCCCTCACCACAGGGCTCTCTACTACAAAGGGTACTCAGGCGTTACCGGCCAGCTTCATCCGCGCTGCCTGGGTGAAGTCGAGCATGCGCTTCAACGGACGAATCGCCTGGGGAATCAGCGCCGGATCGACAAAGATCTCGTTGGTGCCTTCCTTCAAGCTCTTGAGCGTGCGCTCAAGGGTGTTCATGGCCATCCACGGGCAATGTGCGCAACTGCGACAAGCCGCGCCGTTACCGGCGGTAGGCGCTTCGATGAAGACCTTGTCCGGGCACAGCTGCTGCATCTTGTAGAAGATGCCACGGTCGGTGGCGACGATCAGGGTCTTGTTTGGCAGGCTTTGCGCGGCGGCGATCAACTGGCTGGTGGAACCGACGGCGTCCGCCAGCTCGATCACCGAAGTCGGCGACTCGGGATGCACCAGAATCGCTGCGTCCGGGTACAGCGCCTTCATGTCTTCGAGCTGCTTGGACTTGAACTCTTCGTGAACGATGCAGGCACCATCCCAAAGCAGCATGTCGGCGCCGGTCTTGCGCTGAATGTAAGTGCCCAAGTGCTTGTCCGGGCCCCAGATGATCGTCTCGCCGTTGTCCATCAGGCTTTCGACGATTTCCAGTGCGCAGCTCGAAGTCACCACCCAGTCAGCCCGAGCCTTCACGGCGGCGGAAGTGTTGGCATACACCACCACGGTACGTTCCGGGTGCTGATCGCAGAACGCCGAGAACTCGTCGACCGGGCAGCCCAGGTCCAGCGAGCAGGTCGCCTCCAGAGTCGGCATCAGCACGCGTTTTTCCGGATTAAGAATTTTTGCCGTCTCGCCCATGAACTTGACGCCGGCGACCACCACGGTCTTGGCCGGATGGGCGTTGCCGAAGCGGGCCATTTCCAGGGAGTCGGAAACACAGCCGCCGGTTTCTTCGGCCAGGGCCTGAATCACCGGATCGCAATAGAAGTGGGCGACCAGCACCGCGTCCTGAGCCTTGAGCTCGGCGGCGATGGCGGAACGGTAATAAGCCTCCTCTTCTGCCGTCAGCGGTTTCGGCTGTTTGGCGTCGAGGTGGGCTTGAACCAGGAGGCGTTCGGAAATCTGCGTCATGTTCGCAAGACCTGCAGGCGCATTCGCGCGAAAGTCGAGTATACACCCGGCTCCGGACCACTAGAGGGTACCGCCGGGAGAGTGAGTATCATCAGGCACGGAACAGCGTTGAAGCTGCGCAAGGCTACAGAATATCCCGTTGATACAAAAGATGATTCTGACCTGCGTCAGGTGTGGCCGCGCTGAAACATCGAACGCCCGAATTGCGGGCAAAAAAAAACCCGGAAATCCTCACTTTCGTGGGCCTTCCGGATTTTCTAAACCGCCAAATATGGTGGGTCGTGTGGGATTCGAACCTACGACCAATTGGTTAAAAGCCAACTGCTCTACCAACTGAGCTAACGACCCGCTGTGTGGTGGCGCGTATAATACTGATTTTTAAGGACTATTCAACACCTTTTTTGAAAAAATCAAAAATAAGGGGTTGGATCGCTCACACCCGCCGCCGCGAAGCCTTCAGCACGCAGGCGGCAGCTGTCGCATTTGCCGCAGGCGCGGCCGTCATCGTCTGCCTGATAGCAGGAAACCGTCAGACCGTAATCAACGCCAAGCTTCACGCCGGCCTGAACGATCTGCGCTTTGCTCAGGTTCTGCAGCGGCGCCTGGATCCGGAAGCCATTGCCTTCCACGCCGGCCTTGGTCGCCAGATTGGCCATGCGCTCGAACGACTCGATGAACTCGGGACGGCAGTCCGGGTAGCCGGAATAATCCACTGCATTGACGCCGATGAAGATGTCGCGGGCGCCGAGCACTTCGGCCCAACCCAATGCCAACGACAGGAACACCGTGTTGCGCGCCGGCACGTAAGTCACCGGAATGCCTTCGCCCAGCTCTTCCGGAATGTCGATGCTGGTGTCGGTCAGCGCCGAGCCGCCCATGCCATTGAGGTTCAGTCCGATGACCTTGTGCTCGACCACACCCAAATCGCGAGCAACGCGGGCGGCGGCATGCAATTCGGCATGCGAGCGCTGACCGTAATCGAAACTCATGGTGTAGCAGGCGTAGCCTTCGGCGCGTGCCATCGCCACGACGGTGGCCGAGTCGAGGCCGCCGGACAGCAAAATGACTGCACGTTTTTCAGTGGTGTTCAGTTGTTCAGTCATCTCAGCGCCCCGGCTCGTCGTTCCAAAGATATTTATGCAGCTGCAATTGCAGGCGTACCGGCAGGTTGTCCGCCACTACCCAGTCCGCCAGTTCCCGAGCATTCAGGTCGTGGTGACTCGGCGAAAACAGTACTTCGCCGGCGCGCTGGTCGAGACCGTACTGGATCAGCTTGGAGACCGCCCAGTCGTAGTCTTCCCGCGAGCAGATGACAAACTTCACCTGATCGTTGCGGGTCAGCAGTTCGATGTTCTCGTAACGGTTGCGATGGGCTTCTTTCGAGCCCGGTGTTTTCAGATCGACGACGCGACTGACACGCGGATCGACAGCGGATACGTCAAGGGCGCCGCTGGTTTCCAGCGACACCTCGTAGCCGGTATCACACAACCGCTCAAGCAAAGGAATGGCGTTCGGCTGAGCCAACGGCTCACCGCCGGTGACACAAACGTAGCGCGGACGATATCCGGCCACTTGCTCAAGGATGTCGTCGAGGGTGCGGACGGTGCCGCCGCTGAACGCGTAAGCGCTGTCGCAGTACTGGCAACGCAACGGGCAACCGGTCAGGCGCACGAAAACCGTGGGCAGCCCGGCAGTCCGAGTTTCCCCCTGCAACGAGTAGAAAACTTCGGTAATTCTCAATGTGTCTTGCATAGTCGCCACGGGCGTAACAGCTAAACAGGCTGTCCGCCTCCGTCAGGCACTTCAGGCAATCCCGCCAACGCGTAGACCACAAGAAGCGTGTTTCAGAAAAAGGGCGTGAATTCTAACGAAAAAACCCGCGACAAGCGCGGGTTTCTTCAAAACATGGATGAACAGGCTTACATGCGCTGTAAATCACGCTGGGCCAGCTGCGCGGCGGAAGTGCCCGGATATTGGGACACCACCTGCTGCAGAATGCCTTTGACCTTGTCGGTGTGACCGAGGCGGCGCTCAACGTCAGCCAGCTTGTACAGCGAGTCCGGCACTTTGTTGTGCTTGGGATACAGCTGCGAAACCTTGGCAAAGGCCTGACCTGCACCTTGCAGATCACCCTTGGCCAGGTTCACTTCGCCCAACCAGTACTGGGCGTTGCCCGCGTACTGGCTGTTGGGGTATTTGCGCAGGAAAGCGGCGAAGGCCTGGCTGGCCTTGTCGAAATCCTTGGCTTTGATCAGGTCGAAAGCGGCATCGTAATACAGCTTTTCCTTGGCCGGATCAGCCGGTTCGCTACCCGCAGCAGGGGCCTGGGCTGCCGCAGCAGCACCCGCGCCTGCGGCAGCACCGGCAGCAGCACTTGCATCGCCACCGGCAGAAGAATTCTCGGGAGTCGCGGCTGGTGCAACGCCGGATCCTATGCGCCGATCAAGATCCTGGTATCGCTCCAGGGATTCCTGCTTCATGCGCGAAACCTGATTCTGCAGTTCTTCGATCACGCCCTGTTGGCGCGAGATCTGATCCTGCATCTGTTGCAATTGGTTGAACAGCATGCCTTGTGCCGAGGCAGGGGCCGAAGCCGCTCCCCCGGCATAGGCGCCGTTCGTACCGTAACCCGCAGGCGGATAACTGCTCCCGCTATTGTTATAACCGGAGTTGTCATCGACCACAGGAACCGCAGCCCACGCCGCAAGCGGCGCGAGGCTGAGAGCCAGAACAGTTACAGCACGACGGCACGTTCGCATATCGAATTACTTACGCAGTTCGACGCGACGGTTCTGGGCCCAGGACTGCTCGTCGTTGCCGGTAGCAACTGGACGCTCTTCGCCGTAGGAAACCAGTTCCAGCTGAGCTGGGGAAACACCTTGCAGTACCAGGTAGCGCTGAACGGCTTTCGCACGACGCTCGCCCAGTGCCATGTTGTACTCACGAGTACCACGTTCGTCGGTGTTGCCTTCCAGAACAACGCGAGCGCCGTTTGCTTTCAGGTCTTTGGCGTGAACGTCCAGAGCGCGCATGGCTTCTGGCTTCAGGTCCGAGCTGTCGTATTCGAAGTAGAAGGTGGTGATTGCGCGCAGAGCAGCTTCTTCGCTCAGGGAACCGTCAACGGCACCAGTGTTTGCGCCGTAACCAGCGTTTGGATCAACAGCGCCTTCACCGGCGTTGTCGCCGCCTTTGGACGAGCAACCTACAGCTACAGCCATGGCCAGAGCCAGCGCAGCAAATTTACCAAACTTCAGCATTTCCATCGTGAAACTCCTAATGAACCCCAGTGTGTTAAGTAAAACGTGTAGCGCCCGCTCACTTCAGGTAAGGGGACCAGGACGGTTCTCTGACTTCGCCTTGAGCGGTAGGAAGCGGGAGCCTCACGCGCCCATTAATGGACACGAGCATCAAGACTCCCCGGCCCTGTTGGCGGGTGGCGTAGATTACCATGGTGCCGTTGGGCGCAACAGTAGGTGACTCGTCCAGAGTGCTATCAGTGAGGATCTTTACACTACCCCGCTGCAGATCCTGAGCTGCCACCTTGAAATTGGTGAAGCCATCCTGACGATGGATCATCACCAAAGTCTTTTCATCAGCCGAAAGTTTCGGGTTGGCGTTGTAGTTGCCCACGAACGTCACACGCTCGGCACCACCGCCACCGACGCTGGTTTTATAGATTTGCGGCTTGCCGCCACGGTCCGAGGTGAAATAGATGGTCGAGCCATCCTTGCCCCAGAACGGTTCGGTATTGATGCCCTGGCCATTGGTTACGCGGCTGATCTGACGCGAACCGAGGTTCATTACGTAGATGTCCGGGTTACCGTCTTTCGACAGCACGAACGCCAGGCGATTGCCGTCCGGCGACCAGGCTGGCGCGCCGTTGAGGCCTTCGAAGTTGGTGATCTGCTCACGGCGACCGGTGTCGATGTTCTGCATGAAGATACGCGGACGCTTCTGCTCGAACGACACGTAGGCGATACGCTTGCCGTCTGGTGCAAAACGCGGCGACAGGATCGGCTCGCGCGATTGCAGCAGAGTCACTGCGCGGGCACCGTCATAGTCGGAGCGTTGCAGGGTGTAACGGGTGTTCTTCTCGGAAAAACGCTCGGCCGTCACGTACAGCAGGCGCGTCGAGAAGGCACCTTCAATGCCGGTCAGCTTCTGGAACGACTGATCGGAGATGAAGTGCGCCATGTCACGGATCTGGTCGGTCGTACCGGAAACACTGCCGTCCGCCACTTTCTGCTCGGTGGCGACGTTGAACAGTGCCCACTGCACCTGCAGGCGACCGCCCGCTGGAGCGATGCTGCCGACCATCATGTACTGAGCACCCACCGCCTTCCAGTCACGGAAGATGATTTCGCTCGGCTGGCTTGGCTGGCTGATCATGTTGGCTTTCGGAATCGGCGAGTAATAGCCCGAGTTGCGCAAATCGTTGCCAATGATTTCAGCCATGTCATCCGGCAGCACGGCGCCGCCCTGCATGCCGAACGGTACGACGGCGATCGGAGTAGCCCGGTCGCTGCCGCTGGTGACCAGAATGTTCTTTTCATCTGCCGCCGCGATCCCTGCCATGCAGCAGATCACGACCAGCATTCCTCGAAGAAGGTTTCTCACAAGGCTAGATCCTCAGGTGTGAATGTCATCTTGAATGAACGATACGGAGCGAAATCGCTCGGCTTCATTCCCTGCATTTCTGTCAAACGTCCAATATTCTTCACTGCCGCGACTGCCGAAGCATCGAACGGACCGTCACCGCTGGACTTGGCCACGCTGACCGAGGTCACCGTACCGTCCGGCAACATGCCAATTTGCAGCACGACCGTCATGCCTTTGCGCGCCGAAGGAGGACGAGCCCAGCCTTCTGCTGCGCGAGCGCGAATCAGGTCATCGAAACTACCGGCAACCTCGTCACCCTGCTCATCGGCCAGGGCCTGCTGACGCTGCGGCGTGTCGGAAAGCAGATCTGCCAGGGCCTGGGCCTTTTTGTCTTCGGCAGATTTGCGTGCCGCTTCCTGCGCTTTCTTCTTCGCAGCATCGGCAGCAGCTTTCTTCTTCGCGTCTTCGGCGACTTTCTTCTTCGCCTCTTCAGCTTCAGCTTTCTTCTTGGCGTCTTCGGCGGCTTTCTTCTTCGCGTCTTCGACGATCTTCTTCTTGGCTTCTTCGGCAGCGGCTTTCTTCGCCTCTTCCTCAGCAGCCTTCTTCGCTTCGTCTTCGGCCTTCTTCTTGGCTATATCAGCCAATTGTTTCTCTTCGGCCTTTTTCGCTTCGGCTTTTTTCGCGTCGTCGGCTTTCTTGGCTTCATCAGCCTTTTTTGCTTCGTCCGCTTTCTTCGCCTCGTCGGCCTTCTTGGCTTCCTCGGCCTTTTGAGCCGCTTCCTCTTTCTTTTGTTCCGCCGCCTTCAACGCTTCCTGCTCGATCTTTTTCTGTTCCATCTGTTCGACTTCGGTCTGGCGCGCGGCGGATTTCTTCGCCTCACCCGCAATCTTCTGATTGGTCTGGGTGGTCGCCTGACTTTTCGATTTCAGCTGGTACAGAGTCGCCTGGACGATCGGCTTGGCCGGCGGCAGTTCGGGCGTGAAGGCAAAACTGACGAACAGCATGCCGAACACCAGCACGTGCAGGACGATTGCCAGAACACTAGGCCAGAAGTAGCTTTCCGAGGCGGACGGCTCTCGCTGTTGCTGCATCAGGGGGCCTCGGTAATCAGACCAACGTTACCGACCCCGGCTTTCTGCAACCCGCCCATGGCACCCATCACGGCGCCGTAGTCGACAGTCTTGTCACCACGAATGAACACTTGGGTGCGTTTGCCGCCCTCGGTGCCGGCGCGGATGATCTTGGTCACCGCGTCAGTCATCTGTGGCAGGGTCATGGCCCTGTCCTGTTGCTTCTCGGTGTCGACTTCGCTGCCAAGGTTCCAGTAGTAGGTCTTGTCAGCCTTGATCGAAATGGTCAGGACCTGGGTGTTGTTGTCCTGCGGCAAGGCTTCGCTGGAAACCTTGGGCAGATCAACTTTCACGCCCTGATTGAGCATCGGCGCGGTCACCATGAAGATGACCAGCAGCACCAACATCACGTCGATGTAGGGCACCACGTTCATCTCGGCGACCGGCTTGCGCTTTTTGCGAGCTCGAGCGATTAAAGCCATCGGGAAATACCTGCTTATTCTTCGCTGGTGTGCACTTTGCGGTGCAGGATCGCCTGGAATTCATCGGCGAAGGTGTAGTAGCGGCCCAGCAAGGTTTCGCTGCGCGCAGCAAAACGGTTGTAAGCGATGACCGCCGGGATCGCAGCGAACAGGCCGATCGCGGTGGCGATCAGGGCTTCGGCGATACCCGGAGCAACGGTGGCGAGGGTCGCTTGCTGAGCGCTGGCCAGACCGCGGAAGGAGTTCATGATCCCCCACACGGTACCGAACAGACCGATATACGGGCTGACCGAACCGACGGTGGCGAGGAACGGCAGGCTCTGCTCGAGCTTCTCTTCTTCGCGCGAGATGGCCACGCGCATGGCACGGGCGACACCTTCCATCACGGCTTCAGGATCGACACCTGGCTGCTGACGCAGACGGGAGAACTCCTTGAAACCGGCACGGAAGATCTGCTCCACGCCCGAATCCGGATCAGGGTTGCTGCCAGCCTGACGGTACAGTTTGGACAGGTCGATACCCGACCAGAAGCGCTCTTCGAAGCTCTCCAGGGCGCGTCGACCGGCGCGCAGCAAGTTGCTGCGCTGAAAGATCATGATCCATGAGGTCACCGATGCGGCCACCAGGGTCAACATTACCAACTGCACCACGATGCTGGCATTGCTGACCAGGCTCCACATGGAGGAATGGTCGACGACGTTAGCTTCCACGCTTTATCTCCTGCTTTGAGTGTGTACCCGGGCCGACCGCGTCGGCGAAGGCCGCACGCAGGTCTTCGGGAAGGGCCCGGGGTTTCAAACTGTCGGTGCGCACGCAGGCCACCAAAAACTGCCCTTCGCAGAGCAGCACATTATCCGTGGCCCGCCTGACCTGCTGCTTGAAGCGCAGGCTGGCACGGTTCAATTCGATTACATCAGCGCTTACCAGCAGTTCGTCATCCAGTCGCGCCGGCGCGTGGTAGCGCGCTTCGCTGGAATGCACGACGAACAACAGGCCCTCTCCGGCAAGCACAGATTGGGCAAAGCCCAGTTCCCGTAGCCGCTCGGTTCGAGCCCGTTCCATAAACTTGAGGTAATTAACGTAATACACGATGCCGCCCGCATCGGTGTCCTCGTAATAAACGCGACAACGATGTGCGAACGGCTCAAGCCCGTTTTGCGCGCGCATACTCTAGTGCTTACTCCTCAGGTTGCCAATCCGGCCAGACAACTGTTTTTCGTAGTTTCAAAGCTTTAACGCAAAAGTACCGTCGTCTGACAGTACAAACCCTGAATAAATCACCAGCAAATGTGTATCAATCGTCGACGGCGTCGAGAAACTCGTCTGCCACGGGCATCTCGCCCATGCGTGACGGAACATTCAAACCAAAGTGCAGGTAGGCATGCCGCGTCACCACCCTGCCCCGTGGCGTGCGCATGATATAGCCCTGCTGGATCAGATACGGTTCGAGCACGTCTTCAATGGTGTGGCGCTCTTCACTGATCGCCGCCGCCAGACTGTCGATACCGACCGGGCCGCCGTCGAACTTCTCGATCATGGTCAGCAGCAGCCGCCGGTCCTGGTGATCGAAACCGTGTTCATCGACGTCCAGCAGGTTCAGCGCCAGATCCGCCACCGCTTTGGTGATGTGACCCTTGGCGCGGACTTCGGCAAAGTCGCGCACCCGTCGCAGCAGACGGTTGGCAATTCGCGGCGTGCCACGGGCGCGACGGGCGATCTCGAACGAACCTTCCGGGTCCAGCGGCAGACCGAGAATCGCCGCCGAACGACTGACGATGGTTGCCAGATCCGCCGTGCTGTAGAACTCCAGGCGCTGGACGATACCGAAGCGATCACGCAACGGGTTGGTCAGCATGCCCGCGCGGGTGGTGGCGCCGACCAGTGTGAATGGCGGCAGATCGAGTTTGATCGAACGCGCCGCCGGCCCCTCGCCAATCATGATGTCGAGCTGGAAATCTTCCATCGCCGGGTACAGCACTTCTTCAACGATCGGCGACAGACGATGGATTTCGTCGATGAACAACACGTCGTGCGGCTCAAGATTGGTCAGCAACGCGGCCAGATCACCCGGGCGTTCCAGCACTGGCCCGGAGGTGCTCTTGATCGACACACCCATTTCCTGGGCAATGATGTTGGCCAGCGTGGTCTTGCCCAGCCCCGGTGGGCCGAAGATCAGGGTGTGATCGAGGGATTCACTGCGGCCACGCGCAGCCTGGATGAACAGCTCCATCTGCTCGCGCACGGTCGGCTGGCCAATGTAGTCGGCCAGACTGACCGGGCGGATGGCCCGATCCTGGACTTCTTCGCGCTCGCGCGGGCTGTGCGCGGCGGCGATCAGACGATCAGCTTCAATCACTTAAATCATTCCCTTCAGAGCGCGGCGGATCAGGTCTTCGCTGCTCAGGTTCTTGTCTTTGATCGCGGAAATCGCCTTGCTCGCTTCCTGCGGCTTGTAGCCCAGCGAGATCAACGCGCTGACCGCATCGGTCTCGGCGCTGTTGACCGGCGCCGGGCCGTCCGGCTGATTCGGCACCAGCGCGAACATCGCCGGCGAGGTTTCCCAGGCCTTGAAGCGGTCTTTCAATTCCACCAGCAGACGCTCGGCGGTCTTCTTGCCAACCCCCGGGACCTTGGTCAACGCCGAAGTGTCCTGAGATTGCACGCAGCGCACCAACTCATCGACTTCCAGGCTCGACATCAACGCCAGCGCCAGTTTCGGTCCGACCCCGTTGAGCCGGATCAGCTCGCGAAAGAAGTCTCGCTCACGCTTGCCGGCAAAACCATAGAGCAATTGCGCATCTTCGCGTACGACCAAATGGGTGTGCAGGGTCAGCGGTTCACCGACCGACGGCAACCGATAAAGCGTGGTCATCGGCACTTCCACCTCATAGCCGAGGCCATTGACATCGAGAATCAGGTGCGGCGGCTGTTTCTCAGCCAGGGTGCCGCGCAAGCGTCCAATCACGTTTTGAATCCTTGAGCGCTGGCCAGCCGTGGGCTGGCGACGATTGAAGGTGGCTTGCGCGCCGGCAACACAGGCACCGCAAAGCCACTTTCAGGAAAATTGATGCTGATGCTATCAGAGACGCAGGCGCCCGCCACGACTGCGTGCGGTTCCCAGCCCGTGCGGCAGCAGGCTTGAGCGCGTGTGCGCATGGCAAATGGCGATCGCGAGGGCGTCGGAGGCGTCGATCTGCGGCTTGCTGGTCAACTTGAGCATGTGCATGACCATCATCTGCACCTGCTCCTTATTGGCCGCACCGGTGCCGACGACGGCCTGTTTGACTTGCGTGGCGGTGTACTCGGCGATTTCCAGACACTCTTCGGCGCCGGCGACAATCGCAGCGCCCCGCGCCTGTCCGAGCTTCAGCGCCGAGTCGGCGTTTTTCGCCATGAACACCTTTTCGATGCCCATGGTCACCGGGCCGTAGGTCTTGATGATTTCGCGCACGCCGCGATAGACGATCTGCAGACGTTCATGCAGCTCGCCGGAGCCGGTGCGAATGCAGCCCGAGGCCACATAGATGCAGCCGCCGCGCCCGGTATCGCGAACGATCCCGTAACCGGTGATGCGTGAACCGGGGTCGATACCAAGAATTAGAGTCATAACGCCTGCAGATTCATAAAACGATTTACCTGACAGCCAATAGCAAATGTGGGAGCGAGCCTGCTCGCGAAGGCGGTATGTCAGCAGATACAGGTGCTGAATGACACACCGCTTTCGCGAGCAGGCTCGCTCCCACAGGGAAGACTAGTCGCTTATCAGCCAAGCTGAGCGGCGACGTCTTCCGGGATGTCCGCATTGGAGTAGACGTTCTGCACGTCATCCAGATCCTCAAGCATGTCGATCAGCTTGAGCACCTTCTCCGCCCCTTCCAGATCCAGCTCGGCGCTGGTGGTCGGCTGCATGACGATTTCCGCATCATCGCCCTTGAACCCGGCCGCTTCCAGCGCGTTGCGCACCGCATAGAAACCGGTGAACGAGGTGAACACATCGATCGAACCGTCGTCGTGGGTGACCACGTCATCAGCATCGGCTTCCAGCGCCGCTTCGGTCAGTGCGTCTTCATCGACACCCGGGGCGAAACTGATCTGGCCCTTGCGCTCGAACAGATAGGCCACCGAACCGTCGGTGCCGAGGTTGCCGCCACACTTGCTGAACGCGTGACGCACCGCTGCGGCGGTACGGTTGCGGTTGTCAGTCATGCACTCGACCATCACCGCCACACCGCCCGGGCCGTAGCCTTCATAGGTCAGCTCTTCAACGTTGTCCGCTTCAGTGGCGCCGGCACCGCGCGCGACGGCACGGTCAATGATGTCGCGACTCATGTTGGCGCTCAACGCCTTGTCCAGAGCCAGACGCAGACGCGGGTTGGAACCCGGATCACCGCCACCCTGACGGGCCGCAACGGTCAGTTCACGGATCCACTTGGTGAAGATCTTGCCCCTCTTGGCATCCTGACGTTCTTTGCGGTGCTTGATGTTTGCCCACTTGGAATGACCTGCCATAACTTGCTCCGAATGCTCTTTGAAACCTTGCCCGCCCCGCCAAGGCAGCGGCCGGCAATTGAAAAATTCGACCTGAGAAAGAAAAAAGGCGCATCCGAAGATGCGCCTTCAGGCCCGTCTTACTCAGCCTTTGGCGTTTCGCGCAGGCGAATGTGCAGCTCGCGCAATGCCTTGGCATCCACTACGCCCGGGGCCTGCGTCATCACGTCGGCAGCACTCTGGGTTTTCGGGAAGGCGATCACTTCACGGATCGACTGGGCGCCGGTCATCAGCATCACCAGACGGTCCAGACCGAAGGCCAGACCACCGTGCGGCGGCGCACCATACTTCAGCGCGTCGAGCAGGAAGCCGAACTTCTCTTCCTGTTCCGCTTCGTTGATGCCCAGCAGGCGGAATACCGCTTGCTGCATTTCCTTGCGGTGGATACGGATCGAACCGCCGCCCAGCTCGGTGCCGTTCAACACCATGTCGTACGCACGGGACAGTGCGCCGGCCGGGTTGGCTTCGAGTTCCTGCGGGGTGCACTTCGGTGCGGTGAACGGGTGGTGCAGCGCCGAGAAGCTGCCGTCGTCGTTCTCTTCGAACATCGGGAAGTCGACGACCCACATTGGCGCCCACTCGCAGGTCAGCAGCTTGAGGTCGTGACCGAGCTTGATACGCAGCGCGCCCAGGGCTTCGCTGACGATCTTGGCCTTGTCGGCACCGAAGAACACGATGTCGCCATCGACTGCGCCAACGCGATCGAGGATCACGTTGAGCTCGTCTTCAGGAATATTCTTCACGATCGGCGATTGCAGACCTTCAACACCGGCAGCACGCTCGTTGACCTTGATGTACGCCAGGCCCTTGGCACCGTAGATGCCGACGAACTTGGTGTAGTCGTCGATCTGCTTGCGCGGCATGCTCGCCCCGCCTGGAACACGCAGTGCGGCGATGCGGCACTTCGGATCGTTGGCCGGGCCGCTGAACACCTTGAATTCAACTTCTTTGAGCTGGTCGGCAACGTCGACCAGTTCCAGTGGAATACGCAGGTCCGGCTTGTCCGAACCGTAGCGGCGCATGGCTTCTTCGAAGGTCATGTGCGGGAATTCGCCGAATTCCAGGTTCAGCACTTCCTTGAACAGGTTGCGGATCATCTGCTCGGTCAGGCCCATGATCTCTTTTTCATCGAGGAAGCTGGTCTCGATGTCGATCTGGGTGAATTCCGGCTGGCGGTCGGCACGCAGGTCTTCGTCACGGAAGCATTTGGCGATCTGGTAGTAACGGTCGAAGCCGGCCACCATCAGCAGTTGCTTGAACAGCTGCGGCGATTGCGGCAGGGCGAAGAACGAACCGGCATGGGTACGGCTCGGCACCAGATAGTCACGCGCGCCTTCCGGAGTGGCCCGGGTCAGGATTGGCGTTTCGACGTCGAGGAAGCCGTTCTCGTCGAGGAAGCGACGGATGCTGGTGGTCATGCGTGAACGCAGACGCAGCTTCTCGGCCATTTCCGGACGACGCAGATCGAGGAAGCGATAGCGCAGGCGGGTTTCTTCGCCGACGTCGGAGAACTCGTTGAGCGGGAACGGCGGGGTTTCCGACTCGTTCAGCACTTCCAGTTCATAACCGAGCACTTCGATCATGCCCGAAGCCATGTTGGCGTTGGTCGCGCCGGCCGGACGCAGACGCACCTTGCCGGTGATCTTCACGACGTATTCGCTGCGCACGCGATCGGCAGCGGCGAAGCTCTCGGCGCGATCCGGGTCGAACACCACCTGGGCCAGACCATCACGATCACGGATGTCGAGGAAAATCACCCCGCCGTGGTCGCGGCGACGGTGAACCCATCCGCAAAGGGTAATTTCCTGGCCTTCCAGGCTTTCGTTCAGTTGGCCGCAATAGTGGCTGCGCATCATGGTGTGGTTCGCTTCTCGTAATTCGAAATTCGGTGGAGATCCCGCCGCCATCAAGCAAGGCGGCAACTCACGCGTGTCGTTCGTTCAGGGTTTGAACCCTAGTCAGCTTTGTCGCCACCGGCCAGATTCTTCTTGGCTCCGGTCTTGAAGTCGGTCTCGTACCAACCGTTGCCGCTGAGGCGAAAACCCGGCATGGACAGCTGCTTCTTCAGTTCGGGCGCCTGGCAGGCAGGGCAATCGACCAACGGTGCGTCGCTGATCTTCTGAATGGCTTCCAACTGATGACCACAGGAAGCACATTGGTAATCGTACATTGGCATGGAGGTGTCTCGGCGATCAGATTGCTGCCGCGCGCAGGGCTTTGCGGCGAAAGCGCGGGATTATATCGATTAAATGCAGGCTGTGCAGCCGTAACGCTGCACAGCCTGCAACCTCGTTGCAACCGCCGTTTCAGCGCGAAACGGCGGGTGCGAGATCTTTGATCCCGTTCATGACACAAACCACCCGCACCAGCGCACTGAAATTCTTCACTCCGCCGTAACGCAGATGCACCTCACGATCAACGTGGGATAGCAGTGTGCTGATCGAACAATGATTGTCCTCGGCCATGCCGCCGAGGATGTTCCAGTAGACCTGCTCGAGTCGCAGGCAGGTCGCAAAACCGTTGAGGCGAATCGACCGCGACAGCGGCCGGATCAGATTCATGTCGAACTCGCTGACAAACGGGTCGACTTTAATTACGTGCCGCGAAGCCGACATCCTGTCGCTTCGCCTGTCTCCTTCTACCATAGCGTTGACACTCCTTTGCCATGACTGCTGATTTATAAGGCAACATCCTGCGCCTTCATAAAAACCCAGTGACAAAGTTAGCGCCATACGACTTGTTGACCAGCCTCGTAGGATAAGCCAACGACAACGGTAAGAGTCTGGAGAGCATGCGGACGACCTCACGCCGTCCGCAGCGTCTGGATCATTCCTCGAGCAGTGCGCGCAGCATCCACGCAGTTTTCTCGTGCACTTGCATGCGCTGGGTCAGCAGGTCAGCAGTCGGCTCATCGCTGACCTTGTCCAGCAGCGGGAAAATGCCGCGCGCGGTACGGGTCACCGCTTCCTGGCCTTCGACCAATTGCTTGATCATGTCTTCGGCGCTCGGTACACCGACTTCTTCTTTAATAGAAGAAAGACGCGCGTAGGTCGCGTAGGCACCCGGCGCCGGGAAGCCCAACGCACGGATACGCTCGGCGATCGAATCGACAGCCAGCGCCAGCTCGTTGTATTGCTCTTCGAACATCAGGTGCAGCGTGCGAAACATCGGGCCGGTGACGTTCCAGTGGAAGTTATGGGTTTTCAGATACAGCACATAGGTGTCCGACAGCAGCCGCGACAGCCCTTCGACGATGGATTTGCGGTCTTCTTCACTGATACCGATATCAATTGCCATGCTTACCCCCTAACAGTGATTGAATTCATCCAGCAGGTTCAGCCCCACTTTAGCAAGGCAAGCGCCCGCTCGCAGCTATCAATCCGTGATCTGACTGCGACAAATCGACCGTTTCTCTGCCGCTGGCCG
The DNA here is from genome assembly GCF_004307515.1 of Pseudomonas sp. Sample_14. Classification (NCBI taxonomy): domain Bacteria; kingdom Pseudomonadati; phylum Pseudomonadota; class Gammaproteobacteria; order Pseudomonadales; family Pseudomonadaceae; genus Pseudomonas; species Pseudomonas sp. Sample_14. The sequence goes on from NZ_RCOC01000064.1 coordinate 65,979, forward strand.
GGCTGATTTGAGTAGCCGCAGGCTTTGCTGTTAAATAGGCAGTGTGTCGCCATGCCCTATTTTCCGGGGCGTTGCGCATAGGCTGATGCCGTGTACGTGTCCACCGCCTCTTATTTTGTCCTGAAGCGAACCGTGCGCCTTCAGCTCTTCCTTGTGAGCCGTCATAACGTGAGCCAATCAAAATGTTGAAAATCGTCCACCTGCTAATGGGCGCAGCAGCCTTGCTGCTGTCGTTCATACCCAGCCTGAAAGCCGAAGCCGTTCCTTACCTGCAACAGCCCGATGCACTTTACCTGGCCTTTTTCGGCCTGCTGAACCTGGTCATCGCTCCAGTGATTCCCTACTGGAACAAAGGCCCGCGCCAGCATCTGCAAAATCTGGTCAGCGCCCTTCTGGTACTGACTGTCGTCCTGCAGACTTTGACCCTGATCGCGCCGATGCCGGTCATCGCTGGCCAGCCGGCGGTGTTGTTCAGCCTGGTGATCGCCCTGGTTGCCGTGCTGCTGCATTTGGCTGTCAGCTTCTACAAATCGTCACCGGCCGCTGCGCCGACTACCTATGACATGAGCAATCGCGATACCGGCACCGTGAAGTGGTTCAACACTTCCAAGGGTTTCGGGTTTATCTCCCGGGATTCCGGCGATGATATTTTCGTGCACTTTCGCGCCATTCGTGGCGAAGGCCACCGTGTTCTGGTCGAAGGCCAGCGCGTCGAGTTCTCGGTGATGAACCGCGACAAGGGCCTGCAAGCCGAGGACGTGATCGCCGCTCTGCCGCGTCGCTGATCCAAAGCAAAAAAAAACCGCGAACAGCCTGGCTGTTCGCGGTTTTTTTATGCCTGGCGAATGGCTCAATAATGCGGCGGCGGTGCGTCTTCTTCGAAAGCACCGAACTGCCCGACCATTTCTTCGTGACGCTTGATCAGCGCCTCCATCTGCAATTGCAGGCGCTCGATGACTCTCTGCTGGGCCACCAGCACATCGTTCAAAGCCTGAATGGTGTCATCCTGAAAGGCCAGACGGCTTTCCAGATCGGTAACGCGTTCTTCAAGGCTCATGACTCAGCCCTCCACAAAGGTGAATTCTTCGGTCAGCACCAGACGCAAGCGCTCGCGAATGGCTGCTACCTGTTCCGCGCTGTACGGCTTGGCCGGGTGCCTGCCCCAGACCGGCGCCGGCCAGGCGGCGTCATCGCGTTTACGCACAATGACATGCATGTGCAACTGACTGACAACGTTACCCAGGGTTGCCACGTTCAGCTTGTCGGCGTCGAACGAATCCTTGAGTAACTCGGCAAGGGTGGTGGTTTCCCGCCATAGCTGTTGCTGATCGGCGACATCCAACTGAAACAACTCGCTTATATCCTCGCGACGAGGTACCAGGATGAACCAAGGGTAATTGCTGTCGTTGGACAGCAACAGCCGGCACAACGGAAAGTCGCCGATGACCAGGGCGTCCTGTTGAAGTCGTGAATCCAAAGCAAACACTGTGAGCACTCCCGCTGATCCTATGACTCAGCTTAGCGGCGGCGCCGTGAAAGCAGCGCGCCAAGCGACAGAACGGCAGCATACCTGCGAATGCAGCGGGCTTCACGCTTCCCTCCGACAGTAATTCAGTAAGCGCGCCGACATAAGACATTTATCTCGCCGACGCACCAATACAGCCCCGGACATGAGCCTTGACGTGAAGATCCGCATGAAACCCCCTGATCTGTCGACCCTCGAATCGGGCGGCGCCAGTTTTACTCGGGCCCGATTGTGATTTTTTTGCACCAAAACTGCACAACACGTCTACGCTCAGTGGGTCGGGCATCCGCCAAATACTCAATGCGGGGTGAACCGGTAACGCTTTTGGTTGTCCTGCGCGGCTTTGGTGCGTTGCAACACCATTGGGGGATCGTCGTCAAGCCCGTAACAAAACAGCCCCGAGACCCCGTTTTCACAAGGTTTTCACATCTGAAAGCTGCACACAGAAAAATAACCGCAGCGTTTTTGCGGTTTGTGCACGCTTGTTGCATTAGTAAAGGTATGGACTATAAGCGCACCACTGGAAGTGGTCGCCTGAAGCCAATAAAAACAGTGGCAGGGTTGCCCGATGGAGATTCAAGTGTTTTGCCAGGGACTCTTTTTTAGCGATGCAAAAAGGCCCGGAAACAGCGATAAAGTTGTCAGCCCGGTTGCATCGGTACTGTGGATTTGCGACATCCAGCGCTCCTTCTGCGACAACGCCGTAAAGAAGCTGAAAGGTTGATTTCGCAAGTATCGCCAACAATGTCGGCGTGATATAAGTTTGCGCCGACACAAAAAGAAAGAGCCGCCCAGATAATAAAACAGGTGGGACGGCAGTACTCTTCTAAAAACCAAAGGAGCAAATCACGATGCGCGTGATGAAGTGGAGCATGATCGCCCTGGCTGTTGCAGCAGGCACCTCGCAGTTCGCAATGGCGTCTTCTCAGGATGAAGCCAAAGGTTTCCTGGAAGATCAGAGCCTGAACCTGAAAACCCGCCTTCAATACATGAACCGCGACTTCCGTAATGGCGCTGGTAATATTCCGAAAGAGGGTGGGGGCTTTAAAAGCGGCTACCGTCAGGACACCGGTATCAGCCAGCTGCTGAGCTACGAGTCTGGCTTCACTCAAGGCACTATCGGCTTTGGCCTTGACGCAATGGCGATGGGCGCTGTCAAACTGGACGGCGGTTCGGGTCGTGCGGGCAATAATAAATTCGCTGTCGATAGCGACGGGAACCCAGAGCAAGCACAAGGCAAGACGGGTGCTGCGGTGAAGTTTCGCCTCTCCGACACCACTCTGAAGTATGGTCGTCAATTCGTTGCCAGCCCGGTCTTCGCTACCGATGACAGCCGTATGCTGCCAGAAGTTGCGGAAGGCACCTTGCTTACCAGCAAAGAGATCAAAGGCCTGGAACTGACCGCAGGTCGTTTCACCGCACTGAGTTCCCAAACCGGCATGGGCAAGGATAGCATCAACGGCAAGTCTACCCCGGGTCTGACCAGCGCCAACATCGCTGGCGCAACCTACCAGTTCACCGATAACTTCGTTGCCGGTGTTGCTGCGTCGGACGTTGATGACTACTTCAAAAAGCAATACATCAACGCCAACTACACCTTCCCGATCAATGACGAGCAGTCGCTGAACTTCGACTTCAACGGCTACCGCACCAAGGATCAGGGCCAAGCGCTGTATGGTAAACAGGACAACAAACTGTGGAGCCTTGCTGCTGCCTACAGCATCGGTGCACACAAATTCACCCTTGCTCACCAGCGCTCCACCGGTGACACAAACTACCTGTACGGCGTGGACGGTAACAGCACGATTTTCGTAGCCAACTCCATTCAGATCTCTGACTTCATCGGGCAAGACGAACGCTCTTGGCAAGCTCGCTACGACCTGAACATGAAGAATTACGGCGTTCCGGGCCTGAGCTTCATGGCTCGTTACGTACGAGGCGACAACATCACGACCTCCTCCGACACCGAAGGTAAAGAAAACGAGTTCAACTTCGAAACCAAATACGTGATGCAGGAAGGTCCGGCCAAGGATTTGTCTTTCCGTCTGCGTAGCGCGATTTATCGTGCCAATGACGCGTATAACACTGACTACGCTGCAGACAACAACGATGTACGTATCATCGTTGAGTACCCTCTGAGCATCTTGTAATCTTGATGTAAATTGGCGTCACTCTAGAGCGTTGCTCTAACAAAAACCGCTCACCTGACTCAGGTGAGCGGTTTTTTTACGAGTGAAACTTCACACAAACTTCAAGCATTAGCCAGCTATCTATTAGCCTGCAATCTTTCGCGTTAGCCTAAAACCCAAAGGTATTAACACCCCTTTGAGTTTGCGTTAATTAACTGTTCGCAAGGCAATTATCATTGGTTTTGCTGAACAGCGCTTTCCTGAACCACACGTATAACCCGCTGCGGAAATGGAATATCAATACCAGCACTCTTCAAACGATCACGCGCCTGCTCATTGAACATGAACATCACATCCCAATAATCCGCAGTTTTCACCCACACCCGCAGGGAGACCGTGATCGAGCTATCACCCAATGTCGAAATTACTGCCTGTGGCTCCGGGTCCTGCATGACGCGGGGATCCTTGGCCAGATCCAGCAATACCTGACGGGCCTTCTGCAGATCCGCTTCGTAATCCACGCCCACATCGAACACGACTTTGCGGGTTGGCTGGCGGTTGGTGTTGGTGATGATGCCGTTCGACAGATTGCCGTTGGGCAGGATGATGGTCTTGTTGTCGCCAGTGCGCAGCACGGTGTGGAAAATCTGGATGCTGTCGACGGTACCCGCTACACCTTGGGCTTCGATCCAGTCACCGATGCGGAACGGGCGGAACAGCAGAATCAGCACGCCGCCAGCGAAGTTGGCCAGGCTGCCCTGCAAGGCCAAGCCAATCGCCAGACCCGCAGCACCGATGGCCGCGACGAACGAGGTGGTTTCGACGCCGATCATCGACGCGACGCTGACAATCAGCAACACCTTGAGAATGATGTTGGCCAGGCTGCTGATAAAGCCTTGCAGTGCCAGATCGGCATTGCGCAGGGCGAGCAGACCGCCGAGTTTTTGCGTGACCTTGTTGATCAGCCACCAGCCGATGGCCAGGGTAATTACTGCCAGCAGCACGCGGCTGCCGTACTCCATGATCATCGGGATCCACGCCTGGGACGCCTTGACCAGGTGGTCCACTTCCGCATTCAAATCCATGTTCTATCTCCTGATTTCCGGCTTCCCGGGGTGTATTCAAAACAACTGTGGGAGCGAGCCTGCTCGCGAATGCGGCGTGTCAGTCAACTTTTCGCTGAATGAAACACCGCATTCGCGAGCAGGCTCGCTCCCACATAGCCTTCAGACCAAGCTTAGTCGCGGAAGTTGTTGAACTGCAGCGGCATGCCGAATTCCTTGGCACGCAGCACCGCGATGGCTTCCTGCAAATCGTCGCGCTTCTTGCCGGTGACACGCACCTGCTCGCCCTGAATGGCGGCCTGGACCTTGAGCTTGGCTTCCTTGATGTGGCCGACGATCTTCTTTGCCAGCTCTTTGTCGATGCCTTCCTTGAGGATGGCGTCCTGCTTCATCAGCTTGCCCGAAGCGTAGGCGTCCTTGACCTCGAGGCACTGCACGTCGATCTTGCGCTTGGTCAGCGCCAGCTTGAGGATTTCGATCATCGCTTCGAGCTGGAAAGCGGCTTCGGCGGTAAGGCTTACGGTCAGGTCCTTTTCCTTGAACTCGAAGCTGCCTTTGCCTTTAAGGTCATAACGACGATCGAGTTCCTTCACGGCGTTCTCGACCGCGTTGGTGAGTTCGTGTTTGTCCAGTTCGGATACCACGTCGAACGACGGCATGTAATCTCTCCAATAAAAAGGCGCGCTCGATGTGCATGGAGCGCGCTTGGCTTGCGGTTAAAATCGGGCTCATTATAACGGGTCTTTTCCTACCGATACGGCGAGCCGCACATGCCTGCAAGCAATCGAGCAAAAAACTGATGTCGACCACCTGGCACGTACTTGGCGTCGGCAGCCTCGGCACACTCTGGGCGACACGTCTGGCCCGCGCCGGCTTGCAGGTGCGCCTGATCCTGCGTGATGCCGCGCGTTTGCAAAGCTATGCGGCGGTTGGCGGATTGACCCTGGTAGAAAACGGACAAGCTCATACCTATGCAGTTCCCGGCGAAACCCCGGACAGCCCCGAGCCGATTCACCGATTGCTGGTTGCGTGCAAGGCCTATGACGCCGAAGAGGCCGTCGCCCGCCTCGCTTCCCGCCTCGCGCCGGACGCCGAACTGATCCTGCTGCAGAACGGCCTCGGCAGTCAGGACGCCGTCGCCGCGCGGGTGCCACAGGCGCGCTGCATCAGCGCCTCCAGCACCGAGGGCGCGTTCCGCGATGGCGATTGGCGCGTGGTGTTTGCCGGTCACGGTTTCAACTGGCTGGGCGATGCGGCAAATCCGCTGGCGCCGGTCTGGCTGGACGAGCTGCAAGCGGCGAACATTCCCCATGAATGGAGCGCTGACATCCTCACTCGACTGTGGCGCAAACTGGCGCTGAACTGCGCGATCAACCCGCTGACCGTGTTGCACAACTGCCGTAACGGCGGGCTGAGCGAGCATCACTGCGAAGTTGCCACACTCTGTGCTGAATTGACCGAACTGCTAGAACGCTGCGGCCAACCTGCTGCGGCGGACAATCTGCAAGCGGAAGTAGAACGGGTGATCCACGCCACCGCCGCCAATTACTCTTCGATGTATCAGGACGTCGCCAACCAGCGCCGCACCGAGATCAGCTATCTGTTGGGCTACGCCTGCAAAATCGCCGAGCGCCATCAGTTGCATCTGCCGCATCTGCACCAGTTGCAGCAACGTTTGGTGGCGCATCTGCGCAAGCGTGGATTGCCCAGTGACTGAGCAGCCGCTAGGCTGACGACTTGTTCCCCTGCTGCGATAAACCTGATGCCATTGCGCCAGCGCCTTGAAAACCTGCCGGTCGGCCAGAAACTGCTGGCCGCCCTGCTGGTGTTGTTGACCACGGTTCTGCTGGTCGCCAACCTGACCTTTATCAGCGCCGCCTACTACATTTCTCAGGAAAGCATGGCGCCTCAGGCCCTGCAGACCATCGGCCGGCTGATCGCCAATCCGAGTCTGGTCAGCGATGCGCTGGAGTCGCCGCGCAGCGCCGAGCGCCTGCTCAAGGAGCTCGACAGTTATTCACCGCTGCGCGCCGCCGCCCTGTACGACGGCAAGGGCGAACGCCTGGCGCAAGTGCAGCGCGGCGAGAAACTCAGTCTCCCCGAGCGCTACCGCCACGTCGAAGCCTGGCAACTCACCGAGTTTCGCAGCAACCAACTGATCACCCTGCCCCGCCCCGGTGCCGCGCCGGGGCATCTGTTGCTGGTCGCCAGCAGCGAACTGCCGATGGCGTTCTACACCGGCACTCTGACCGCCAGCCTCGGCATCCTGATCTTCAGCGTACTGCTGTGGCTGGTGATTGCCCGGCAGATCAAACGTCTGATTACCCGGCCGATTCATCAGCTGGAGGAATTGTCCCGGCAGGTCACCCGCGAAGAGAACTACGCCCTGCGCGCCGCGCGCGGCAACCATGACGAAATCGGCAGTCTGGCCGAGGCGTTCAACACCATGCTCTCGCGCATCGAAGCCCGCGAGCAGCAATTGAAACGCGCCCGCGACGACTCGCAGGCCGCCTACGATCAGGCGCAGGGGCTGGCCGAGGAAACCCGCCACACCAACCGCAAACTGGAGCTGGAAGTCCAGGTGCGCAGCAAGATCGAAAAGAAGCTCACCGGCTTCCAGAATTACCTCAACAGCATCATCGACTCAATGCCGTCGGCGCTCATCGCTCTCGACGAGCAGCTTTACGTCACCCAATGGAACCAGGAAGCCAGCGCCCTCTCCGGTACACGCCTGGATGAGGCTTTGAACCAACCGATCTTCCTCGCCTTCGAACCGCTCAAGCCGTTTTTGCCGCAGCTCAAGGCCACCGTCGAACAGCACACCGTGGCCAAAGTCGACCGAGTGACCTGGTTCAAGGACGATGAACCCAAGCATTACGCGCTGACGTTTTATCCGCTGATGGGCGGTGCCGGGCGTGGCGTGGTGATCCGTATCGACGACATCACTCAGCGTCTGTCGCTGGAAGAAATGATGGTGCAGTCGGAGAAAATGCTCTCGGTCGGTGGCCTTGCGGCCGGCATGGCCCACGAAATCAACAACCCGCTCGGCGCGATCCTGCACAACGTGCAGAACATTCGTCGGCGTCTGTCGGCGGATCTACCGAAGAACATCGAGACCGCCGAGCAACTGGGCATCGAACTGGACACGGTGAACCGCTACCTGCAAGGCCGCGAAGTCCCGCAATTGCTCGACGGCATTCAGCAGGCCGGCGCCCGCGCGGCGAAAATCGTCACGCACATGCTCAGCTTCAGCCGCCGCAGCACCCGGCAAATGGCGCCGTGCGATCTGCCGGCATTGATTGATCAAGCCGTGGAAATCGCCGGTAACGACTTCGACCTGGCCATCGGCTTCGACTTCAAGGGCCAAGCGATCATTCGTCAGTTCGACCCGGCCCTCGGTCCGGTGCCGGGCACCGCCAACGAGCTGGAACAGGTGCTGCTCAATCTGCTGAAAAACGCCGCGCAGGCGATTCACCAGCGTGAAGACGACAGCGAACCGGGCCGGATCATTCTGCGCACCCGGCTTAATCCGCCGTGGGCCGAGATCCAGGTCGAGGACAACGGCATCGGCATGAGCGAGAACGTACGCAAGCGTACCTTCGAGCCGTTCTTCACCACCAAAGAAATCGGCCAAGGCACCGGCCTGGGCCTGTCGGTGTCGTACTTCATCATCACCAACAATCACAAGGGCCAGATGGAAGTGCAGTCGGCGCCCGGCCAGGGCACTTGCTTCACCCTGCGTCTGCCGCTGGCGCAACCTGCGCCGCTGACCACCGAAACCAATCCACTACCGAGGTAACCCATGGGCTTTCGCTTGTCGAAGATCTACACCCGCACCGGCGACAAAGGCGAAACCGGCCTCGGTGACGGCCGTCGCGTTCCAAAAGATCATCCGCGTATCGAGGCTATCGGCGAGGTCGATACGCTGAACAGTCAGGTCGGCGTGCTGCTCGCCGGTTTGCTCGCCGAGCGCGCAGTGCATCCGGGGCTGAATGAAATCATCGAAGTGCTGGCGCCGTGTCAGCATCGCCTGTTCGACCTCGGCGGTGAACTGGCGATGCCGGAATATCAGGCGTTGAACGAGGCTGAAATCGAGCGGCTGGAAGCGGCGATCGATGCGTGGAATGAAGAGCTGGGGCCGCTGGAAAACTTCATCTTGCCGGGTGGTTCAATGTTGATTGCGCAGGCGCATGTCTGCCGCAGTCTGGCGCGCAGTGCCGAGCGCCGCTGTCAGCATTTGAACTCGGTTGAGCCATTGACCGGGGTTGGCCTGGCGTATATCAATCGGTTGTCGGATTTGCTGTTTGTTGTGGCGCGGTTGATTGCGCGGCGGCAAGGGGTGGCGGAGATTTTGTGGCAGCCGGCTGCGAAACCTGAAGGAAAGTAGCGCCTGTCAGGCCTCTTCGCGAGCAGGCTCGCCCCCACATTTGACTGCGTTCTGAATGAGAGATGCAATCCACTGTGGGAGCGAGCCTGCTCGCGAAGAGGCCGCTAGCCTCAATCGAGAATCAAGCTTCTGGCCAGAACGCCCGAATCCCCGCCACACCCTGAGCCCCAACACCCCAAGCCTTCTCGCGTTCCGCCGGCCCTACTCCACCGAGCAGAAACACCGGTTTACTGAAATCGTCGATCAACGCCTGCGCCTGCTCCCACCCCAACGGCTGTGCATCCGGGTGCGTCAGCGTCGGCTGCACCGGGGACAGGGTGACAAAGTCGACGCCCATCTGCTCGGCCAGCGCCAGCTCTTCAGCGTTATGGCACGACGCCGCGAGCCAACGCTCCGCCGGCAACGGACGCCCAGCCGCCGCGTATTTACGCAGTTGCGCAGCGGTGATGTGCCACCCGGCAGACGGGAAATCGCCGAGCCATTCGAAGGGCCCTTTGATCATCAACTGTGCCTTGCCCGCACACAGGCCCACCGCGTCGACCGCCAGATCACGGTATTTCGGGTCGTAGCCGTTGGGTGCGCGCAGCTGGATCAATTTGATCCCGCCGGCAATCGCTTTCTGGATGCCGCGCAACAAGGCCGGGCCTTCCAGATCCTCCGGAGTGATCAAGTATTCGGCAGGCAAGCGCGCCGCCGCGACGATCGGCTGATTGGCCGCCGGGAACTCATAGTTGATCAATTCCCTGGCAGTGACCCAAGCCAGTGGCTGGCCTTCCGCGCCGTGGGGTTCGCCGCTGAACGCCGAGACTTCCCAGACATCCAGCAACACCTGTTTGTCCGGGTAATCGTGGCGAACTTTGATCAGCGGCCGCGCAGCATCAACGATGACGCCCAGCTCTTCGTGCAGCTCGCGAGCCAGTGCCGATTCGACCGATTCGTCAGCCTCGACCTTGCCACCGGGAAACTCCCACAAGCCGCCCTGATGCTGGGTGTCGGCACGGCGGGCGATAAGAATTTTGCCGGCACCGTCACGGATGACGGCAGCGGCGACGTGGACGCGTTTCACGGATTCAATTCCTCCAGTCCAGCCTTTTGCCACGCTTTGAAGGCGGGCCATTGGTAGACGGTTTCAACATAGGCTTCGTCGACCGCCGGCAGCTTCACCTGATAGGTGCGCAAGCGCACGGCGATCGGCGCGAAAAAGGCATCGGCAAGGCTGACACGACCGAACAGGTACGGCCCCTCTTCCGTCGCTGCCGCGCGGCATTCGGCCCACAGCGCGAGCATGCGTTCGATATCGACCTTCACTTCTGGCGGCACCGGGTTCAGCGGTGCGTCCTGGCTCAGGTTGAACGGCATGTGGTTACGCATGGCGAAGAAGCCGCTGTGCATTTGTGCGCAGGCCGAGCGGGCCTGGGCGCGGGCGAAGGTATCGCTCGGCCAGAGTTGCTCGGACGGAAACTGTTCGGCGAGATATTCAGCAATGGCCAGCGAATCGGCGATGGTGCCACGGGTGGTTTGCAGCAGCGGCACCTTGCCGGTCGGCGAATGCTTGAGCAGGCGCTCGCGGGTGTCGGGCTTGCCGAGCTTGATCAGCTCTTCGCTGTAGGGTGCGCCGGTCAGTTCCAGCGCCAGTGCCGCACGCAGGGACCAGGAGGAAAGCAGTTTGTCGCCGATGATCAGGTGCAGGGACATGGTGTGGCGCCTTTTCGTCAGAGGAATGCTTCTGAATGGGTTGTGTCCGGATCGCCGCTTTCGCGAGCAGGCTCGCTCCCACAGAGAACCGAGCTGCAGCGAGAATACCCTGTGGGAGCGAGCCTGCTCGCGAATGGAGCGGCTCGGTCCCGGATCAGGTCAAGTACGGTATTCAGCGTTGATCTTCACGTACTCATGCGACAGGTCGGTGGTCCAGATGGTTTCGCTGCAATCGCCGCGCCCCAGTTCGATGCGAATGGTGATTTCTTCCTGCTGCATCACCGCCGAGCCCTGTGCTTCAGTGTAGGTCGCGGCGCGAGCGCCACGGCTGGCGATGCATACGTCACCGAGGAACACGTCGATCTTGCTCACGTCCAGGTCCGGCACTCCGGCACGGCCGACAGCGGCAAGGATGCGGCCCCAGTTCGGGTCAGAGGCGAACAGCGCGGTCTTGATCAGCGGCGAGTGGGCCACGGTGTAACCGACGTCCAGGCATTCCTGGTGGTTGCCGCCGCCGTTCACTTCAACGGTGACGAACTTGGTCGCGCCTTCGCCGTCACGCACGATGGCCTGGGCGACGTCCATGCACACTTCGAATACCGCCTGTTTCAGCTTGGCGAACAGCTCGCCTTCAGCGCGGGTGATCTCAGGCAGCGCGGCCTTGCCAGTGGCGATCAGCATGCAGCAATCGTTGGTCGAGGTGTCGCCGTCGATGGTGATGCGGTTGAACGACTTGTTGGCGCCGTCGAGCATCAGGTTGTGCAGCACCTCGCGGGAGACTTTGGCGTCGGTGGCGATGTAACCCAGCATGGTCGCCATGTTCGGGCGAATCATGCCGGCACCTTTGCTGATGCCGGTGACAGTGATGGTCACGCCGTCATGCTCGAACTGGCGGCTGGCGCCCTTGGGCAGCGTGTCAGTGGTCATGATGCCGGTGGCGGCGGCTTCCCAGTTGTTCTCCGACAGATCATCCAGCGCAGCTTGCAGCGCGCCTTCGATCTTCTCGACCGGCAGCGGCTCGCCGATCACGCCAGTGGAGTACGGCAGAATCTGGCTGGCATCGACGCCGGTCAGCTCGGCCAACTTAGCGGTGGTGCGCTCGGCAGCCGCCAAGCCAGGCTCGCCGGTGCCGGCGTTGGCATTGCCGGTGTTGGTCAGCAAGTACCGCACGGCATTGTGCACGCGCTTTTTCGCCAGGATCACCGGCGCGGCGCAAAACGCGTTCAGGGTGAACACGCCAGCCACGGTCGAACCTTCAGCACAGCGCATCACCACCACATCCTTGCGCCCCGGGCGCTTGATGCCGGCCGAGGCGATACCGAGTTCAAAACCGGCAACCGGGTGCAACGTTGGCAAAGGACCAAGACCAACAGCCATGAATGCGCTCCTTACTCAATGATGTCAGCACCGCCACGGGAAAGGACGGTGGGATAAATGGCAAAACGCCGCGACGGCAGGAGCCGGTCGCGGCGCGGGGTGTTCAGCGATTGAAACGGGTTTTACTGGATCTGCCCGTGGCAATGCTTGTATTTCTTGCCCGAACCGCAGTAGCACAGTTCGTTGCGGCCCAGCTTCTGCTCGTTGCGAACCGGGGCAGCGGCGGTGGCCAGTGCCACATCGACCTCTTCACCCAACGCTTCCGGCTGATCCAGCCCAGGCGCTTCGGCATGTTCGAACTGCATGCGCGCCGCCAGTGCTTCGGCTTCCTGACGCAGGCGTTGCTCTTCGGCTTCCGGATCTTCGCGACGAACCTGAACGTGCGAGAGCACGCGGATCGAGTCGCGCTTGATCGAATCGAGCAGCTCGGAGAACAGCGTGAACGACTCGCGCTTGTATTCCTGCTTCGGGTTCTTCTGCGCATAGCCACGCAGGTGAATGCCGTGACGCAGGTGATCCATGGTCGACAGGTGGTCTTTCCACAGGTCGTCGAGTACGCGCAGGACGATCTGCTTCTCGAACGAGCGCAGCGCCTCGGCACCGGCCTGATCTTCTTTCTCGTTGTACGCCGCCATCAGCTCGGTCATGAGCTTCTCGCGCAGGGTTTCTTCGTACAGGTGATCGTCTTCGTCGAGCCATTGCTGGATCGGCAGTTTCACGCCGAAATCGCTTTCGATCGACGCTTCCAGACCGGCCACGTCCCACTGCTCTGGCAGCGATTGCGGCGGAATGTGGGCGCTGACGGTAGCGTTGAGCACGTCCTGACGGAAGTCGGCGATGGTTTCGCCGATGTTGTCAGCGGCCAGCAACGTGTTACGCATGTGATAGATCACTTTACGCTGCTCGTTGTTGACGTCGTCGAACTCGAGCAGTTGCTTGCGGATGTCGAAGTTGCGGCCTTCAACCTTGCGCTGCGCCTTCTCGATCGCGTTGGTCACCATGCGGTGCTCGATCGCTTCGCCCGGCTGCATGCCCAGGGCTTTCATGAAGTTCTTCACCCGGTCGGAGGCGAAGATGCGCATCAGGCTGTCTTCCAGCGACAGGTAGAAGCGGCTCGAACCGGCATCGCCCTGACGGCCGGCACGGCCACGCAGCTGGTTGTCGATACGGCGCGATTCGTGACGCTCGGAAGCAATTACCTGCAAGCCGCCGGACTCCAGCACTTGCTGGTGACGCTTCTGCCAGTCGGCCTTGATCTGCGCGATCTGCTCGGGAGTCGGGTTTTCCAGCGAAGCGACTTCCACTTCCCAGTTGCCGCCCAACAGGATGTCGGTACCACGACCGGCCATGTTGGTGGCGATGGTCAGCGCACCCGGACGACCGGCCTGAGCAATGATTTCAGCTTCTTTTTCGTGGAACTTGGCGTTGAGAACCTTGTGTTCGATGCCTTCTTTGACGAGCAACTCGGACATGTGCTCGGAGGTCTCGATGGTCGCGGTACCCACCAGCACCGGACGACCGGCGGCCATGCTTTCCTTGATGTCCGCGACGATCGCCGCATATTTCTCTTCGGCGGTGAGGAACACCAGGTCGTTGTAGTCTTTACGCGCCAACGGCTTGTTCGGCGGGATGACCATGACTTCCAGACCATAGATCTGGTGGAATTCGAACGCTTCGGTGTCGGCGGTACCGGTCATGCCCGACAGCTTGGTGTACAGACGGAAGTAGTTCTGGAAGGTGGTCGAGGCCAGGGTCTGGCTCTCGGCCTGAATGTTCAGACCTTCCTTGGCTTCGATAGCCTGGTGCAGGCCTTCGGACAGACGACGACCCGGCATGGTACGACCGGTGTGTTCGTCGACCAGCACGACCTGACCGTCCTGGACGATGTATTCGATGTTGCGGTTGAACAGCTTGTGCGCACGCAGACCGGCGTAGACATGTGTCAGCAGGCCAAGGTTGTGCGCCGAGTACAGGCTCTCGCCTTCGGCCAGCAGGCCGACGCGGGTGAGCATTTCTTCGATGAACTGGTGACCGGCTTCGTTGAGTTCGACCTGACGGGTCTTTTCGTCAACGGTGTAGTGACCGGCCTTGGTGACCTGGCCTTCAACTTCCTCGACGTGCAGTTCCAGCTGCGGGATCAGTTTGTTGATCTCCATGTACAGCTTGGAGCTGTCCTCGGCCTGACCGGAAATGATCAGCGGAGTACGCGCTTCGTCAATGAGGATGGAGTCGACTTCGTCGATCACGGCAAAGTTGAGTTCGCGCTGGAATTTTTCATCCATGCTGAACGCCATGTTGTCGCGCAGGTAGTCGAAACCGAATTCGTTGTTGGTGCCGTAGGTGATGTCGGCGGCGTAGGCGGCGCGCTTCTCTTCCGGCGGCTGGAACGGCGTTACGACGCCGACGGTCAGGCCGAGGAATTCATACAGCGGGCGCATCCAGTTGGCGTCACGGCGGGCCAGGTAGTCGTTCACGGTCACAACGTGCACGCCCTTGCCGGACAGTGCGTTGAGGTAAACACCCAGGGTGGCCACGAGGGTCTTGCCCTCACCGGTGCGCATTTCGGCAATCTTGCCTTCGTGCAGGGTCATGCCGCCGACGAGTTGCACGTCGAAGTGGCGCATGCCCATCACACGCTTGCCGGCCTCGCGGGCTACGGCGAAGGCTTCCGGCAACAGCTTGTCGAGGGTTTCCCCTTTGGCGATACGGGCCTTGAACTCGGCGGTCTTGGCGCGCAATTGATCGTCCGAAAGGGCCACCATTTGCTCTTCGAAGGCATTGACGAGCTGCACCGTCTTGAGCATGCGTTTGACTTCACGCTCGTTCTTGCTTCCAAAAAGTTTCTTTAACAAAGGCGCAAACATATCGGCAGGATCTTCCACACTAAAGGGATGGAGGGCGGCCCCGTGAGTCGCCCGTGCAGCCCTCATGGCCGCATGCGAACGAGCATTCTACCCGGAAACGGTGGTGAGGAAAGTGGCGATGTTCCACGATGCTGGCACTGCGCTTTGACGGGGCTCACTTAAAATAGGGGCGTTTTGCTCAACTTCAACCCGTCGGGGGAAAGAAGTCAGGCGTTGATTTAATGAGCAAATCAGGGACAAAAGCAATGGCCCAGAGGTTCCGCAGCTTTCTGCTACCATGGCGCCTCTGTTCCTTCAGGTGTTCGATCATGGCGTTTCGCCCTCTCACGGCCAGAGCACCCGCCGTTCTGTTACGCGAAGCCAAACCGCTGAAAGCCATCCTCGGCCATGCCCAGCGTCTGGAGCATTTGCAGCGCCTGCTCGAAAGCCAACTGCAACCGGCCGCCCGCGAGCATTGCCGGGTAGCCAAGTGGCGCGAAGGCGAGCTGTCGCTGGTGGTCACTGACGGCCATTGGGCGACGCGACTGCGCTATCAGCAGAAACGTCTGCAACGACAACTGCAATTGTTCGAAGAGTTCGCCAACCTGACGCGGATCAAATTCAGCGTGCGCCCGCCGATCGTGCAGCATCGGGTAGTTGGGCACTCGATGGATCTGTCCAGCAGTGCGGCAGAGACGATTCAGTCGACGGCCGACGGGATCAGCGATCCGGGATTGCGCGCGGCGCTGGAGCGGTTGGCGGCGCATGCCAAAAGCAAAACCTGAAGCAAAAGCAAAAGATCGCAGCCTGCGGCAACTCCTACAGAATGAATGCATTTCAACTGTAGGAGCTGCCGAAGGCTGCGATCTTTGCTTTTTAGCGGCGCTTGCTGCCTCCGAGCAGAGACCCCATCAACCCGCGCACCAACTGCTTGCCAAGGTTATTGGCCGCCTGGCGCATCGCTGATTTCAGCGCCTGGCCTGCCGCCGTGCCGAGGAATTCTCCCGCGCGGTCAGCCAGGCTCGGCTCTTCGGCCGCCGCTTTGCCCGCTGGTGTTTCAGCCTCGGGCGCCAGCCCTTTGCGGCCCATCAAAATCTCGTAGGCCGACTCGCGATCGATCGGCTTGTCATAACGGCCCTTGAACGGCGAGCCGGCGATCAGCACGGTGCGCTCGGTTTCGGTCAGCGGGCCGATCCGCGACTGCGGCGGTGCCACCAGCACGCGCTGGACCATTTCCGGGGTGCCCTTCTCGGTCAGCGTGCCGACCAGCGCCTCACCAATACCTAACTCAGTCAGCACCGACAGACTGTCGAACGCCGGATTCGGCCGAAAGCCATCCGCAACCGCACGCAGGGACTTCTGCTCTTTGGCGGTGAACGCACGCAGGCCGTGTTGAATACGCAAGCCCAACTGCGCCAGCACGTCATCCGGCAGATCCGCCGGCGACTGGGTGACGAAATACACGCCAACACCTTTGGAACGAATCAAACGCACCACTTGCTCCAGGCGTTCCTGCAACGCCTTGGGCGTGTCGCCGAACAACAAGTGCGCCTCATCGAAGAACAGCGCCAGCAGCGGCTTGTCAGCATCGCCGCGCTCGGGCAGTTGCTCGAACAACTCGGCCAGCAGCCACAGCAGGAACGTTGCGTAAACCTTCGGCGCCTCGTGCACCAGACGGCTGGCGTCGAGCAGATGGATGCGTCCCCGGCCATCGGCGCCCGGTTGCAGGATGTCTTCAAGTTGCAGCGCCGGCTCGCCGAACAGGGCCTCGGCGCCCTGCTGTTCCAGCGTCGCCAAACGGCGCAGCAGCGCTTGGCTGGAACCGGTGGTCATCAGCGCCGCGTCTTCGCCGAGCAACTGCGGGTTGTCCTTGAGGTGGTTGAGCAGCGCTTTCAGATCCTTGAGATCCAGCAGCAACAACCCTTCGCGATCCGCCACCTTGAAGGCAGCGTACAGCGCCGACTGCTGACTGTCGGTCAGCTCGAGCAGGCTGCCGATCAGTAGCGGACCCATTTCGCTCAGGGTGGTGCGCAGCGGGTGTCCGGATTCGCCGTGGATGTCCCACAGCGTGACGGGATAAGCCTGCGGCGTGTGACCGAGCCAGGGCATGCCGGCGATGCGCTCGGCCACTTTGCCCTGCGGGTTGCCAGCGGCGCCGAGCCCGCAGAGGTCGCCCTTGATGTCGGCGGCGAACACCGCCACACCGGCGTCGCTGAACGCTTCGGCCAGACGCTGCAATGTCACGGTTTTACCGGTGCCGGTGGCGCCAGCGATCAGCCCGTGGCGGTTGGCCAGGCGCATGGCCTGAGCGATGGGTTGCGCGGCCGGATCAGCGCCGATAACGAGTTGCGAAGAGTCAGGCATTTTCTCACCCAATGGTTAATCTTTGATGACACATGGCCGATACATAAATTGGATAGACCCATCAGAAAATCGGGTCGGACATTTCCCTAAGGAGAGCCGGAAATATCAGTTTTTCAACCTTGCCCATAGTGCGCGTCTCTATCAAAGCACGCCCAGGACATTAAGACCTTAGCGGAACCCCAAGCCATGGACAAAAACCTGCGCTTCAGCCATAAGATTTTGCTTGCCGCCGCTCTCATCGTCATTGCCGCTTTTGCCTCGTTCACGTTGTACAACGACTGGCTGCAGCGCAATGCGATCCGCGATGATCTGAACAACTACCTCAATGAAATGGGCGAGGTCACCGCCGGCAACATCCAGACCTGGCTCAGCGGGCGCATTCTGCTGATCGAGAACTCCGCGCAGAACATCGCCATCAACCCGGAACCTGCCACGGTCGCCAGCCTGCTGGAACAGAAAAGCCTGACCTCGACGTTCATGGCCACCTACCTGGGCGATGCCACTGGGCACTTCACCATCCGCCCGGACGTGAAGATGCCGGACGGTTTCGATCCACGCGTACGCCCTTGGTATAAAGGTGCCGAAAGCAGCAGCACCTCGACCCTGACCGAACCCTACATCGATGCGGCCACCGGCCAGTTGATCATCTCCATCGCCACCGCGTCGAAAAAGTCCGGGCAGAGCGTTGGCGTGGTCGGTGGTGACCTGAGCCTGCAATCGCTGGTCGACACCCTCGCCGCGCGGGATTTCGACGGCATGGGTTATGCGTTTCTGATCAGTGCCGACGGCAAGATCCTCGTCCACCCGGACAAGGCTTTGGTGATGAAATCGCTCAAAGAAGCCTACCCGCAGGACACGCCGCGCATCAGCAGCGATTTCAGCGAAGTGAGCGTCGACGGCAAAACCCGCATCGTCACCTTCGCCCCGATCAAGGGCCTGCCGTCGGTGAACTGGTACATCGGTCTGTCGATCGACAAGGATCAGGCCTACTCGATGCTCAGCGAATTCCGTACCTCAGCGGTAATCGCAACCATTATTGCGGTAGCAATCATCATCGCCCTGCTCGGCATGCTGATCCGCCTGCTGATCCAGCCGCTGCACGTGATGACCCGCGCTATGGAAGACATCGCCGACGGCGAAGGCGACCTGACCAAACGCCTGAACATCGTCAATAACGATGAATTCGGCATCCTTGGCACCGCATTCAACCGCTTCGTCGAGCGTATTCACGGCTCGATCCGCGAAGTGTCCTCGGCCACCGGCCAGGTCAACGAAGTCGCGCTGCGCGTGGTAGCTGCGTCGAACTCGTCGATGTACAACTCCGACCAGCAAGCCTCGCGCACCAGCAGCGTTGCCGCCGCGATCAATCAGCTCGGCGCCGCCGCCCAGGAAATTGCCCGCAACGCCGCCCAAGCGTCGAATCAGGCCAGCGATGCCAGGGGTCTGGCCGAAGATGGCCAGCAGGTGGTCGAGCGCAGCATCAAGGCGATGAACCAGTTGTCGAGCATGCTCAGCGCGTCGAGCACCAACATCGAGTCGCTGAACAGCAAGACCGTCAACATCGGCCAGATTCTCGAAGTGATCACCAGCATTTCCCAGCAGACCAACCTGTTGGCGCTGAACGCAGCGATCGAAGCGGCGCGCGCCGGTGAGGCCGGTCGTGGTTTCGCCGTGGTGGCCGACGAAGTGCGCAACCTCGCGCACCGCACTCAGGAATCGGCACAGCAGGTGCAGACCATGATCGAGGAGCTGCAAGTCGGCGCCCGGGAATCGGTGAGCACCATGAGCGACAGCCAGCGCCACAGCCAGGACAGCGTCGAGATCGCCAACCTTGCCGGCGAACGCCTGAACAGCGTGACCCTGCGCATTGGCGAGATCGACGGGATGAACCAGTCGGTGGCGACGGCGACCGAGGAGCAGACTGCGGTGGTTGAGTCGATCAACGTCGATATCACCGAGATCAACACGCTGAACCAGGAAGGCGTGGAAAACCTGCAAGCGACCTTGCGCGCTTGTTCGGATCTGGAGCAGCAGGCTTCGCGTCTCAAGCAACTGGTGGGCAGCTTCAGGATTTAAGCTGCGGCGACTGGCCACTTCGCGAGCAGGCTCGCTCCCACAGGGAAAATGCATTCCATTGTGGGAGCGAGCCTGCTCGCGAATATCTACCTTTCAACGAAACCCGACTGACACCCCACCGCGCAATCCCGACCGAACATCTATTCTGGATAAAGGTCAATCAAGGGAGAACGACACAGCGGAGGGTTGCTCACCGTGCATATCGCCGACATCACCATGTTCTACGCCCCGGCCAGCGGAGGCGTGCGGACTTATCTGGATGCCAAACACCGTCGCCTTGGCGAGCGCAACGCCATTCGCCACAGCCTGCTGATCCCCGGCGCGCGACTGGGTGAACATGACGGCATTTACACGGTTCCAGCGCCTGCCCTGCCCTTCGGCAAAGGCTATCGCTTCCCGCTGCGGCTGGCGCCATGGCGAAACGTCCTGCAGGAATTGCAGCCGGATCTGATCGAAGTCGGCGATCCCTACCTCACCGCATGGGCAGCGCTGGATGCGCGGCGGCAGCTGGATGTGCCGGTGATCGGCTTTTATCACTCGGATCTGCCGCTGCTGGCGGGCAATCGCATGGGCCATTGGGTCACGCCGAATGTCGAGGCTTATGTCACGCGTCTCTACGGCAATTTCGACCGCGTTCTCGCGCCGAGCCAGGTCATGGCCGACAAGCTCATCGGGCTTGGCGTGCGCAATGTCCATGTGCAACCGCTGGGCGTGGATCTGCACACTTTCCATCCCGACGCCCGCGATCCTGGCTTGCGGGCTGAGCTGGGCATTGCCGAAGACACGCGCCTGCTGATCTTTGCCGGGCGCGGTTCCAAGGAGAAAAACCTGCCGGTGCTGCTCAAGTGCATGCAGCGCCTTGGTCCGCGTTATCACTTGTTGTTGGTCGGCTCGTCGATGCCTGCGGCGGTGCCGGACAACGTCAGCGTCATCGACGAATTCTGCCCGGCGCCGAAAGTCGCGCGGCTGATGGCCAGTGCCGATGCGCTGCTGCATGCCGGCGACCAGGAAACCTTCGGGCTGGTCATCCTTGAGGCCATGGCCTGCGGCATTCCCGTGGTGGCGGTGGCGGCCGGGGCGTTTGAAGAAATCGTCAACGATTCCTGCGGCCTGCTCTGCGCGCCGAACAATCCCCAGGCCATGGCCAACGCCGTGCGTGAGCTCTTCAGTCGCGGCTGCGATCGACTCGGCCGCCAGGCGCGCCAACATGTTGAACGGTATTACGCTTGGGACACCGTGGTCGACAGTCTGCTCAGCCACTATCACGCCGTGCTCGGCCATACGCTGCCACGGGTGGCCAATGGTTGAAGAAATGAAAGCTGTTTGCCTGGTGTTGCATGATGTGGCGCCCTCGACGTGGGCGGATTACCAGCCCTTCGTCGAGGCCGTCGATGCCTTGGGTGATGTGCCGACGACGTGGCTGGTGGTGCCGGACTTCCATCGCCACGATGCGCTAGACGCCAACCCTGCGTTTCGCCAAGAGCTCGATGCCAGGGTCGCCCGAGGCGATGAACTGGCGCTGCATGGGTACTACCACGACGATCAGGAACCCATGCCGAACAACCCGCGCGACTGGTTCATGCGCCGGGTCTACACCCACGAAGGCGAGTTCTATCGCCTGTCCCGCGAAGCAGCCCTTGACCGCCTGCACGCAGGTCTGGACATGTTTCAGCGCTACGACTGGCCGGTGCAGGGTTTCGTCGCCCCGGCCTGGCTGATGAGCGACGGCACCCGCCAGGCCTTGCGCGAATTGCCGCTCAGCTACACCAGCGATCCGCAGCACCTTTATCGCTTGCCCGACTTCAGCGCCATCGATGCACCGGGGCTGGTGTGGAGTGCGCGCAGTGCCTGGCGGCGCGGCTTGTCGAAAATCCTCAGCGAGCAGCGTGAACAGCGCTGGCGCGAGGCACCGGTGATTCGCCTGGGGCTGCATCCGGTGGACATGCGTCACCGCTTTTCTCGCGATTACTGGTTGCACACGTTGCAACGCCTGCTGGCGGAGGGACGCGTGCCGCTGACCAAGATCGACTGGCTGACCCGCCAGCACGGTCAGCTGGAACGCGCAGCATGAAGCGCAGCCTGTTGTTG
Organism: Pseudomonas sp. Sample_14; assembly: GCF_004307515.1. Taxonomy (NCBI): domain Bacteria; kingdom Pseudomonadati; phylum Pseudomonadota; class Gammaproteobacteria; order Pseudomonadales; family Pseudomonadaceae; genus Pseudomonas; species Pseudomonas sp. Sample_14. Next base: position 87,527 of record NZ_RCOC01000064.1, read on the forward strand.
CTGATCGGCCTGCTGGCGGCGGTGCTGATTCCGGTACTGCTCGGCGGCGGCGAAACCTGGGCGCGCCTGCGCAGCTTCCCGCTGAACTGGCTGTTGATCATGTTCGGCATGATTCTGCTCTGCTGGGGCATCAATACGTTGCGCCTGCGTTTGTTGCTCGGCGACCAGCGTGAAAAGGTCGCGCCATTGAAAAGCCTCGGCGTGGTGATGGCGGCCGAGTTCGCGTACTGCGCCACGCCGGGTGGCAGCGGCGGGCCGCTGACGATCATGGCTCTGCTCGCCCGTTGCGGCGTGCGTCCGGCGCGGGGCAGCGCGGTGTTTGCCATGGATCAGCTCAGCGATCTGCTGTTCTTTCTCTGCGCCCTGAGCGGGATTCTGATTTACGCGCTGTTCCAGCACCTGAGCGATCGTCTCGAGTGGCTGCTGACCGTCAGCGCCGTTTCGCTGTTTGGCGGTTTGTTCAGTTGCGTGTTGATCGCGCGTTATCACCGAGCGTTGATTCGCCTGAGCGGGCGGCTGTTGGCGGGGATGAACATTACGGCACGCACTCGCCGTCGCTGGGCGCGCAAGTTGCTGCACTTCCTCGCGGCATTTACCGACACCTTGAAACTGCCTTGGCAAACGCTGGTTCAGGTTTTTGCTCTGACCTGCGTGCACTGGCTGCTGCGCTACAGCGTGCTGTATCTGGCCTTGCGCGGGCTCGGCGCGGATTTGCAGTGGGCATGGAGTTTTCTGGTGCAGATGCTTTCGCTCGGCGCCGGTCAATTCAGCCTGTTACCTGGCGGCGCGGGAGCCGCAGAATTGACCTCCGCCGCGCTGCTCGCACCCATGGTGGGCAAGTCCACCGCAGCGGCGGCGATCCTGATCTGGCGCGTGGTGACGTATTACTTCTATCTGCTGGTGGGCGGGCCGGTGTTCGTATTGATGCTGGGCAAGCCGTTGCTGAAGAAGTTGATGAACGTCAGGCAGGCTTCTTAGGTTCGTCCTGCTCTTGCTGGAGTCGCTCCCAAAGTTCGGCGGCGCCGGGGAATTCGGTGCCGTCGTCCGGGCTCATGTCATCCGGGTCGTAACGACTCAGGCAACCTTCACCAAGGGTGGCGGGCGCTTTTGAAGTGGCTTTGTCCAGTGGATCGCTCATGGCTTTTCCTCGGGCTCAAATGACAAGGGCCTGAGCGATTCAACGCCCAGGCCCCTGGTTTTTCAAGCGTGGCGTGCTCGATCAGAACACAACCGTCTTGTTGCCGTGCACCAGCACGCGGTCTTCCAGGTGATAACGCAGGCCGCGGGCCAGCACCATCTTCTCGACGTCACGGCCGAAACGCACCATGTCTTCGATGCTGTCGCTGTGGCTGACACGCACCACGTCCTGCTCGATGATCGGGCCGGCGTCCAGCTCTTCAGTGACATAGTGGCAGGTCGCGCCGATCAGTTTCACACCACGCAGCGACGCTTGGTGATACGGCTTGGCGCCGACGAACGATGGCAGGAAGCTGTGGTGGATGTTGATGACTTTGTGCGCGTATTCGCGGCACATGTCCGGCGGCAGGATCTGCATGTAGCGCGCCAGCACCACCACTTCGGCGTCGTGCTGTTTGACCAGGCGCGACACTTCGTCGAATGCCGGCTGCTTGTCCTGCGGATTGACCGGCACGTGGTAGTACGGGATGCCGTGCCACTCGACCATGCTGCGCAGGTCGTCATGGTTGGAGATCACGCAGGCGATTTCGCAATCCAGTTCATCGCTGTGCCAGCGGTGCAGCAGGTCGGCCAGGCAGTGGGATTCGCGGCTGGCCATCAGCACCACGCGTTTTTTCTGCTCGGTGTCGGTGATGCGCCAGTCCATCGAGAACTCTTCGGCGATCGGCGCGAACTTCTCGCGCAACTCTTCAATACCGAACGGCAGGGAATCGGCACGGATTTCGTGACGCATAAAGAACCAGCCCACTTGATTGTCAGAGTGGTGGCTCGCTTCGGTGATCCAGCCGTTATGAGAGGCCAGAAAATTACTGACTTTGGCAACGATGCCAACGCGGTCCGGGCAAGAGATCACCAGCCGAAAAGTGCGCATGAGGGGGAAACTCCAGAACTTCACAAAGGCCGCCATTCTAGCGACTGCGCATGAAAACTGCAGTACGCATACGCGCCGGGTGGGACAAAGCATGGCGAAACGGCTTTCTGACGCAGGTCTTACGTCAAGACCGTGACGCTTTAGTGGGGCTTTTGTCAGACAACTGTAAATATCTGTGCTGACTGCATCACATTATTTAACTGAACATTCAAAGCGCGGCTAATCCCTGTAACTCATTTAAATAAAAAGCCGATCTAAATGTTTACTTGATGAAACAGCCTGACTATTATTGCGGCACTGTCCCCTGTCATTCAGCATTCTACAAAAGGTAGTACTCATGTCCTTGATCAACGAATATCGCGCCACCGAAGAAGCCATCAAAGAGCTGCAAGCCCGTCTGAAGAACCTGTCCGAAGACGACAAACTGCAAGCCGAACTGGAATTCGAAGGCAAACTGCGCACGCTGATGGGTGAATACTCCAAGTCGCTGCGTGACATCATCGCGCTGCTGGATCCAGAAGCCAAATCCAAGGCTCCACGTGGCGGCGCAGTAAAAACTACCGGCACCAAGCGTGCACGCAAAGTTAAGCAATACAAAAACCCGCACAACGGTGAAGTCATCGAAACCAAAGGTGGCAACCACAAGACTCTGAAAGAGTGGAAAGCCAAGTGGGGCGGCGACGTGGTTGAAGGCTGGGCGACCCTGCTGGGCTAAGCCGCAACGCCTTCGCAGAGCGATCCGCGAACAAAAGAACGCCAGCCAGCGCTGGCGTTTTTTTATGCCCGTAATTTATTGTCCGGGCATGTTCGATTTCACAGATTCAAACGTTTGCGTAATGCCTGGACATAATTCTGCCAGTCGTTGAGCACCTCTCGCTGCATCGGTGACGCACTAAGCGACCATTGCTCGGCGGCCTCGATAAATGACTGCACGGTATTCGGCGCACCTGCCTCGGGTTGCGTCAGGCGCTGCTGACAGAATAATTTCCAGCGCTCTTGCTCGGCCACATCCAGGGTGTCCGGAAAGTTGCGTGCTCGATATCGAAAAAGTAATTCAGGCAAACGTTCATCATCGAAAGGCCAGTGCTCTTGCGCCAATTGCGCAGGGTCGGCCGTTCGAACTTGTTCGCATAAACGACGATCACGATCACCGATAAATCCATCGTACAACTGCTGCTCGGGATCTTCGCTGGGAGTGAAATCTTCGCTGGCATAAATCGCCGCGACTTTATCTTTCCAAACTTGTTGTGCGTCAGTTAGTCGCACTGTCCGCTCCTGATAAAGCGCCATGTCCAGCCCAAGGCGCTGCTGGTCTTGTGCGCGCAATACCGCCAGCGGCGCTACAACCGGGCATCGATTGATGTGAATCAGCTTGAGCGGCACCGGCAGTTCACCTTCGGCCAACTCATCGCGACGGGTATAAAGACGCTGACGCAAGGCTTGCGCATCGAGGTCCAGCAATCCCTGCGGATCAAGATGCAGATCACAGACGATCAGGGCGTTGCGATTCTTCGGGTGCCAGGCCAGCGGCAGCACCACGCCGACATAACTGCGCGCCGCCGAGAAACGCCCGGACACATGCACCAGTGGCTGCAACAGGCGGATCTGATCCATCACCTTCTGTTTGCTGCGCAACTGGAACAGCCACTCGTAGAGCTTGGGTTGTTTCTCGCGAATCAGCCGAGCCAACGCGATGGTGGCGCGCACATCCGACAGGGCTTCGTGAGCGTGCCCGTGATCGATATTGTTGGCCGCTGTCAGGCGTTCGAGCTTGAGGGTCACGCGGCCTTCATCATCGGTCGGCCAGACCAGACCGTCCGGGCGCAATGCGTAAGCGGCGCGCACCACATCAATGAGATCCCAGCGACTGTTGCCACCCTGCCATTCACGGGCATAGGGGTCGAAGAAATTGCGATACAGGCTGTAGCGGGTCATCTCATCGTCGAAACGCAAGGTGTTGTAACCGGCGCCACAGGTGCCCGGTGCGGCCAGTTGCGCATGCACGCGAGTCATGAAATCGGCTTCGCTCAAGCCTTTTTCAGCGAGCTGACCGGGGGTGATGCCAGTGATCGCGCATGCCGCCGGGTGCGGCAGGATGTCTTCGCTGGGCTGGCAATAGAGGTTGACCGGCTCGTCAATCTCGTTGAGCGCATGGTCGGTGCGAATCCCGGCCACCTGCAGCGGTCGGTCGTTGCGCGGATTGATGCCAGTGGTTTCGTAGTCGTACCAGAAGATTGAAGTCACGGGCGAATCCTGAACAGAAGATCGGCGAAGTCTAGGCGTTTCAGGGTTGCCACGGCCAGCCTCGCAGCCCTGGACCAGCAATTTCTCCAGATTCCTACAACTGGAATGCATTTCCCTCGTGGGAGCGAGCCTGCCCGCGAAGGCTTTCTGTCAGTTGCCCACAGGCTGACTGACCCACCACATTCGCGAGCAGGCTCGCTCCCACACCCGAGAGGCTGCTAGCATCAGGCGCACTTGCACCCCGAACAGGCGAACATCAGGTAGCCCATGCTCGAGCCCACAGCACCGCGAAGGAAAGCACCGCTGGATACGCGCCATCAGGTCGAAACGCCGGAAGGCATCGATCTGCCGTTGCGTCCCGCTGGGCTGATGGTGCGCGCCGTGGCGTTTGCCATCGATCTGGGCATTCGCGGCTTGATCCTCGGCGTGCTGTTCATCGCGCTGGCATTTCTCGGCAAGCTCGGCATGGGCCTCGGTTCCTTGCTGCTGTTTGCCATCAGCTGGTGGTACATGGTGTTGTTCGAGGTGCTGCGTCAGGGCCGCTCGCCGGGTAAGCAATGGCTGGGTTTGCGCGTGGTACACGATGACGGCACGCCGATCGGTTGGTCGGCTTCGCTATTGCGCAACCTGCTGCGCTTTGTCGATCTACTGCCCTTCGGGTATTTCCTCGGTGCGCTCAGTTGCCTGCAACACCCGACCTTCAAACGCCTCGGCGACATTGCCGCCGGCACGTTGGTGGTTTACAGCGAACGGCCGCTGAGCCGACCGCAATTGCCTGATGCCGAACCTCGTCGCTGCCCCGTTCCACTGACCTTGAGCGAACAACGCGCGGTACTCGGTTTCGCCGAGCGCCAGGCCGAACTCTCTCCCGCACGGGTCAACGAGCTGGCGGCATTGCTGGCGCAGCCGCTGCACATCTCTGCGCCCAAGGCCGTGTCTGAACTCAACGGCATCGCGCGCGGTTTGTTGGGGCCGACCCCATGAAGCAGAGCCTGTTCGAAAGTCGCCACAACGCCGAATGGGAGCGCTTCGCCGTGGCGCTCGAACGCCTCGAACGCGGCAAGGATACGGCGCAAGTCAGCGATTTCCCCAAGGCCTATCGACGTCTCTGCCAACATCTGGCTCTGGCCCAGGCGCGTGGCTACAGCAGTTTTCTGATCGATTCATTGCAACAGCAAGTGCTGCGCGGCCATCAACAGCTCTATCGGCATCGCAGTCGCCTCGGGGCGCTCATCATCAGCTTTATCCTCGCGGACTTCCCGCGACTCGTGCGCGAACAGTGGCGCTTCGTTGCGGCCGCCAGCCTGTTGTTCTTCGGCAGCCTGATCGGTTTCGGCGTGCTGGTTTATCTGAACCCGGAACTGATCTACAACCTGATCCCGGCCGAACAGGTGCGCGAGATGCAAGGCATGTACGACCCCGTTGCCGGCCACCTCGGACGCTCGGCCGAACGGGCGGCCAGCGAAGACTGGGTGATGTTCGGCTATTACGTCATGCACAACACAGGCATCGCCTTTCAGGCATTCGCCAGCGGTTTGCTGATGGGCGTGGGCAGCGGATTCTTCCTGCTATACAACGGCATGATCATCGGCGCGGTGGCCGGGCATCTCAGCGAGATCGGTTTCGGCCAGACCTTCTGGTCGTTCGTGATTGGTCACGGCGCGTTCGAACTGAGCGCCATCGCCCTCGCCGGAGCGGCGGGCCTCAAGCTGGGCTGGGCGCTGATCGCCCCCGGACGCCTGACATGTGGCGAGGCGCTGCGTCTGGCCGCGCGCAAAAGCGTGTTGCTGGTGTGTGGGGCCATGCTGTTCCTGTTGATCGCAGCCTTCATCGAGGCTTACTGGTCGTCGAAAACCAGTGTCACGCCGCTGACCAAATACGCCGTCGGCACCTCGCTGTGGCTGGCCGTTGCGGTGTATCTGCTGTTTGCCGGAAGGACCCGCCATGCGCCTGAGTGACGCCAGCGTAGTGATCCGCCCGCGCACGACCTGGGAAGCCATGGACCTGGGCGTGTTGATGAGCCAGCAGCATCGGCGGTTGTTGATGAGCAGTTGGGCGATCGTCACCCTGCCGCTGTTCGCCCTGCTCAGCCTGTTGCTGTGGGATTCGCCATCGCTGGCGGTGTTCATTTTCTGGTGGCTGAAACCGGCCTACGAACGCCTGCCGCTGTACATCCTCTCCAAAGCGCTGTTCGGCGAAACCCCGACGCTCAAGCAAGCCTTGCGTGAATGGCCACGCCTGCTCAGGCCGCAACTGTTGGCGAGTCTGACCTGGCGCCGGCTGAGCCTGAGTCGCAGCTTTGTGCTGCCGGTGACGCAACTCGAAGGTCTCGACGGCGAGGCCAGACAACAACGTCTGCAGGTGCTGCTGCAACGCAACGGCGGCGCCGCGCAATGGTTGACGATCATCGGAGTGCATCTGGAAACCGCACTGTGGATCGGCTTGATGCTGCTGTTCTACATGCTCTTGCCGCAGCAGATCGAGACCGACTGGGACTGGCAATCGCTACTACTAGCCGCCGATCAGGACTGGCGCTGGCTGGAGCACCTGACCAACGTTTTTTACGCGCTGATCCTGGTGGCCTGGGGACCGGTGTATGTCGCCTGCGGTTTCAGCCTGTACCTGAACCGCCGCACACAACTGGAAGCCTGGGACATCGAGCTGGTCTTCCGCCGTTTGCGCCAGCGCTTGAACAACGGCGTGCTCGGCGTGTTGCTGGCGGCGTGTCTGCTGCTGCCGAACCTGCAACCGGTGTGGGCCAGCGATGCGCCGGATGCTCCACGATTGCTCAATCAGCCGCTGACCAGTCAGGCCTCGCGCGACAGCATTCAGTCGCTGCTCGAACAACCGCCGTTCAAGAACAAGGAAAGCGTCACCCGTTACCGCTTTGGCGACGACCCGGCAAAACCCACCGAGAACGCGCAAGCGGGTGAAGTTCCGCAATGGCTGAAAACCCTGCTCGGCTGGCTCGACGGTCGGCACCTCGATACCCTCGCCGGCGTGATTGAGGTGCTGTTGTGGGGCGCGCTGATTGCCGCGCTGGGCTGGCTGGCCTGGCGTTATCGCGAATTCCTCGGGGCTTTCGTCAGCCGCCGCCCGAACCTGCCAGCGCGCAGCAAACCGCCGGCGTCGCCACAAGTCTTCGGCCTCGATCTGAACCGTGAAACCCTGCCGGATGACATTGCCAGCAGCGCCGAACAATTGTGGCTGAGCGAACCTCGCGCCGCGCTGGGTCTGCTTTATCGCGGCTTGCTTAGTCATCTGTTGCATGATTTCGACCTGACGCTGAAAGCCGCCGACACCGAGAGCCAGATCCTCAACCGCATTGAGCAATTGCAACGCCCGGACCTGCTCGCCTACAGCCGCAACCTCACTGTTCACTGGCAGAACATGGCCTACGGGCATCGACTTCCAGCTGCGCACCTGCAAGCAGAGCTGTGCAACGGCTGGCGTGAATTGTTCGGCAAAGGATCCGGGCATTGAACCGGCGCATCGGCTGGTCGTTGGCTGCGCTGGCGCTTGTGCTGCTGGGCGGCTTGAGCCTGTTCCTCTACCTCAAGGCCCGGCCCTATCAGGAAACCGTCGATCACGGCCCCTCGCCTGCCGCGCAAGCCAATCCTTATCTGGCGGCGGAAATGTTCCTGCGCGAGCGCGGCCTCGCGGTCAGTCACGCCGAGACCCTGGCGGTGCTGCCGCAGATTGATCCGCACAGCCACACCTTGTTGTTGTTCGGCGAGCGCGCGCGGATGACGCCGCGTGAAGTCGATCAGGTGTTGAACTGGACTCGCGCCGGAGGACGTCTGGTGTTCGTCGCCGAATCGTTGTGGGATGCGCAAACCGGGCAAAGCAATGATCTGCTGCTCGACAAGGTGCAACTGCACCAATCGCTGAGCAAGGACTTGAAAGATCCACCAAGGGACGTGGAAAAGGACCGCTTCCCGAAACTGACCAAACTGTACCTGGAAGACGAAGACGCGCCGGCCTACGCCGGTTTCGACACCGACTTTCACCTCGACGACCCGAACAATGTCGCGCAAGCCTGGGCCAACAGCGCCAAAGCCACGCACATGATGCAACGGGTGTACGGCCTCGGCACGATCACCGTGGTCACCGATGCCGAGCTGTGGAAAACCCCGGCTATCGGCAAATATGACAACGCCTGGCTGCTCTGGTATCTGAGCGCCGACACCGACGTCACGCTGATTTACAACACCGCGCACGATGGCTTGTGGACCTTGCTCTGGCGCTACTTCCCGCAGGCCATCGTCGCCCTGCTCGGCTTGATCGGCCTGTGGTTGTGGCAGGCCGGCGTGCGTCACGGCCCGGTGCAAATGCCAGCCCCAGCGGGTCGGCGCCAACTGCTGGAGCATCTGCGTGCGAGCGCCGACTTCCTCCTGCGCCACAACGGCCAGCAGGCGCTGCTGCAAGCCTTGCAACAAGACATCCTGCGCCGCGCCCGCCGCCGCCATCCCGGTTTCGATCAATTGAATGTGGCCGAGCAATGGCTGGCGTTATCGCGCCTGACCCGGCAACCCACCCGCGCCATCAGCCAGGCCCTGAGCCCACGTCAGAAGCAGCGTTTGTCCAGCGCCGAATTCAGCCGTCAGGTCGCTCATCTGCAAACCTTGAGGAACGCGTTATGATCTGACTCCTTGCAAACGTTAGATTCCCACTATATTAGAAATTGCCCCCTACGAACTCATACCCTGAGCTGGTGATTAAGGGGCGATCTAATGGCCCTGAATCTGTTAAATCAGACTAATGGGATTGGGTGTCTGATCAATGCAGGGGATGTCAGATGGAGCTTCTGAGGGCGACTAAGGATTTAGTGATCGATGGGCACCCCTACCCGGGGTTCCCAATTCTGCTGTGGGACTCGATGGAGAGTTGCATCCCGGTCAATCAGTTCTTTCGCCACTACCTGCTTCGCGGGGAAATAGGATCAAAGCGTTCCTGGCCCAGTACTGGGCGCGCCCTTTACGACTTCTTCAGTTTTCTCCAAGCGCATGAACTGGACTGGCGCGACGTTGATCGTGGCGAGACAAAGAGCCTATTGGCGGCCTATCGGGGTTATTGCCTGGAGACATGCGAACTGGCACCGAAAACTACTCGTCAGCGCCTGACTTACATCTGCAAGTTCTATAAGTACGCACTGAAGGAGGGATGGGTTAAACGCCTGCCCTTCACCTACGAAGAGCGCACCGGGAGACGTGAAACAGGCTTCCTTGCGCATGTCGATGCCAGTGGCGGCAAGACTATGGCAAACGATGTGATGCCGCGTGTCCACAAGACCCTGCCCAAGTTCCTGAGCATGGCCGAGATAAAGTCGCTCTTGGCCGTAGCGGAGAATCCCCATCACCGAATGATGATGCGCCTAGCGTTGCATACGGGTCTGCGTCGAGAGGAAATCGCCGCCTTCCCGCTAGCGTATGTCTTCGACCCAGACAGGGCTGGACGAACCGAACGCAACCTCCGTATCCGGCTCGATCCATTCGACGGCAGCGGCATGGCGACCAAGGGCAGAAAGTCGAGAAATATTTACGTCAGCCGCCTATTCATGGCCGAACTCTATCGCTATACGACGAAGGTGCGCGGTGAACGCGCCTGGCTAAGCAAGTCCTCGCCACAGGCGCTGTTCCTCAATCAGTCCGGTAAACCTTATGGCGACGACGGCAAGAGCCTCAACCGGATCATCAGCAGGATCGGCAAACGGGCTGGAATTAAGGTCCATACGCATATGCTTCGGCATTCCTACGCCACCCATACCTTAGTCAGCCTTCAGCGTAACCCTTCGAACGGGTTGGATCCCTTGGTGTTCGTTCAGCGGCAACTCGGCCACAGCTCGATTCAGACGACCATGGTGTACCTGCACCTGGTCAACGAAATGGCCGACGAGGCGGTGCTAGCCTATGACGATGAGTTGAACGCACTGGCGGGGGCGGCCTGATGGGCAAATACAAGGTATTTATTAAGACAGAGTTAAGCGTCCCGCAAGTCGAACATAGCCACACCCCGGAAGGAAATGTTGTCATTCTGCCCGAAGCCATCCCTCCGACAAACACCACAGTAAACTTAGGGCGGACCACTACCAATAGGCGTAACTTTGATTTTGCCCGCTGGTATGGCGCTGGTATCGACACCATCACTTACGTCTGCCAGCGCCAAATTGAACGTTTCCTTGCAGGCCAGGAGGGCGCCGTTGCGCCCACCACGGTGTGTGGTTATTGCAATGGGCTGCGCATTTTCCTCGACTACTGCATGCTGCGGGCAGCAGCTTTTGGCTGCGACTTGGCTCTGACCGATATAAACCGAGACTTGATCGACAGCTATCTTGGCCATCTCGCCGGGCTGGGTGTGTCAACTGTCACTCAAAAGAGTTTCTACACGCACACCAAACCCGTGCTGCTCGCCTTAGGACGGCGGGAGCTGATTCCACTGATTACCTCCGGCGATGCGGCTACTTTCCCTCGTAATCCTTTCCCAATGAGCAACCGCAAAGCCAAGGGCGAGACGGCGCTGTCCAAACGCGAGCGGCAAGCGCTCACGGTGGCACTGCGGCAGGCCATCAAGCCGATCTGGTCCGAGAGTGCGCATGTGACTAGCGAACTGCTGTCCTTCGCCCTGCTGGTCGTGGCGCTGCACACCGGGCGCAATACTACGCCACTTCTGGAAATGAGCCGAGACTGCCTGCGCCCGCACCCAAAAGACAACACCGTGTTCTTGGTGCTTTGGAAACGGCGGGGCTACAACACTAGCAAGGTGGCGGTGCGTGCCGAGTCAGACGCCGAGCGTCTTCTGGAGTCCACGCCAAAAGTGAGAACCAACGTGGAAAGCCTAATCCGCCGCGTGATAGCCCTGACCGCTCCCTTCATTACAGAGGCTCCGGACGATTTCAAGGATCGCGTGTGGCTCTATCGCAAGCGTAATCGTAAGGGTTTCGGTCCAGTCACGGCGTTGCAGGCAGAATCGTTGAATTGGGCATCAAGCCGCCTTGTAGCCGAGTATGGCCTGATCGACAGCGACGGGGAGCCACTGCGCATCAATGTCTCACGCCTGCGTCAGACCTTCGCCAACCGCATCTTCGAGCTCACCGACGGCGATCTGGCAACCACCGCCGCGGCACTCGGCAGTACCTCGCAGGTAACCGACCAAAATTACTTGGCCCCCGGCGAAGATGCCCGTCGCAACTGGCAGTTCATGGGTGAGGTACTGGTGCAGGAATTGTTGACTCAGTCCATAGGTGCCTCCTACAAAGACACACCCATGGGGCGCTGCGCCGATCCGGTGAATGGCCAGTACGCCCCGAAGCGCGAGGGAGCGACCTGCATGAACTTCATGAACTGCCTGCGCTGCCAGCACTACGCGGTCACCGCCGAGGATCTGCACAAGCTGTTCAGCTTCTACTTCCGTGTGCTGGCCGAGCGCTCGCGCATGGATAAGCGGCGCTGGACACGGGAGTACGCCCACATCCCACGTTTGATTGATAACTACATCATCGCCGAGGGGCTGCGGCGCGGCTCCTTCAAGACGGCAGCGGTGGAGGCGGCCCGTGAGCGCGCCCGTATTCTGCCGCACCCGTTCTGGTCGGTTGATCTGATCGACAGCTTGGAGGTCTTCGCATGAGCGACAGCATCTTCGCGGCGCTAATTGTCCCTCCCATCGCTGCTCAGCCGGACGATGTGCGGGGGCTACCCAAATCCAAATTCGACGCTCTGATCATCAGCGCTACTCAGGTGGATGGGCAATGGGTGACCCTAAGCCACTACGGCGACGATGTCTGGCAACTCGGCGGCTTCACCAGCAATGTACCGGCCAGCCATACACGGTTGGACTTCGGGACCTTACCACAGGCATTTCGGGCGATGATGAAGGCGGTGTTGTACCGTTATTCACGGCGAGGGCGCCGTTTGACGGGCGCCCCTAAAGGCGCCATGCTTCGACAAACTTTCATTGATGCAAAGCCATTCCTGCGTCACTTGGAAGCGCTGAAGCTCGACCATCTGGGCGCAGTGACACCACTAATCTGTGCGACCTATGTGGCGGCGTGTAAAGCGCACCGCCAGGTCAACCGCAAGGACAAGCCGCTGTCGCAGAAGGGGTTGTATAGCCGCTTCTTGGTCATCGAAGCGCTCCATGAACTGAGCCACTTCACCGAAGATCCGATGCCACAACATCCTTGGCCCGAGACTTCCGCGAGGGCGATGGCAGGGCTTATTGGCAGAGGCGCCCCGACTAGCACAACGCCGCTCATGCCCGATGATGTGTTCTGTACTTTGTTCGATCGGGCCTACCAGCAGGTTCAACGTGGTCCGCAACTGCTTGACCTGCGCGATGCGCTGGTTACCGTCGAGTCGCAGCAAAAGAGGCTCTCGGCATTCGACATAATAAGGGCGAAGAACCACCATCTCGACATCCAAGGATGGGAGGGCGGTCTGAGGGCATTCAATACTGCGCTGACCGACCTGCGCACGTCCTGCTACATTGTCATAGCCAGCACCTCTGGCTGTCGCAACCACGAGCTGGCTAACTTGTGCTCAGGTGCACACCACCGCACCCAAGACGATGAGGGCATCGTCTACCACTGGATGCAATCACGGTCGGACAAGACCGATGCCGGTATCCATGACTGGATGATCCCAGAGGCGGCTGTGCGTACCCTGCGCCTGATGGAGCGTTGGTGCGCACCCTACCAAGCGATGATCACCACCGAGATCGCGCTGCGGCGCCGTACTAACCCGCATGATCCGCAGATCGTCGAGGCGCACAAGCACCGCCATGCGCTCTTTCTCGGCGTAACTTCGGGAGGTACTCAGGCACGTACACTTTCCAATGCCAATTGGAACGTATACCTCAAGGCATTCGCCAAGGATTGTGGTATGAGTTGGAATCTCACCAGTCACCAGTTCCGCCGCAAGTTCGCCAACTACGCCGCACACAGCCGCTTCGGTGACCTGCGCTACCTCAAGGAGCATTACGCGCACTGGTCGCTGGACATGACTTTGGGTTACGCAATGGACGACAGCTGGGGACAGCATCTGGACCTTGATCTGTATGCCGATATTCGGGGGGAGTTGGAAGATATAAAACTCGGCGTCGTTGATAACTGGCTGGGAGAGGAACCCCTAGCCGGGGGCTATGGTCGCGCACTCAAACATTGGCAGCGGGAGCCGCAGAACCTGCTGATCTTCAAGGATCACGCCTCAATGCTGAAGTCGATCGCCGAAAGCACTGCGATTCGCAGTAATGGCCATGCCTGGTGCACGGCAGACAATGGCGGATGCCTCGGCAATACCCTCGAGCGTACCCGCTGCGGCAACTGCGACCATGCCGTGATCGGGCGCGGCCACGCAGCAATCCACCGGGGACTCTACGATGATCTGAAAGGGCTGCTGCAATGCCAAGACATAGGCGAGGGCGGCCGTCAGCGCGTTCAGCGCGACCTGAATCGCTGCCGTGACGTACTGGCACAATTGGGTATGGGCCCGGAGACTTTAATCGCATGAACCCCAAGGATAAGGCCAGCAACTACAAGCCTGCCGAGAATCGCGAGAAGGATCTGAAGCTCGCTCTCTCCCGCATTGAGAAAGGCCGGTCTCGTATCGGGGAAACCAAAGTAACCATCGCCGCAGTCGCCCGCGAGGCAGGCGTATCGACGGCACTGATCCATAACTACTATCCACGCATCGCCGAAGCTATCCGCGAGGTACAGGGACGCTCTAGTCGAGCCATGCGAGATGTGAAGCACCAAGACTTGATTGCACAGCGCAAGAAGGCCGCAGAATACCGTCAAGAGATAAAGGAATTGCGCGCGCAGATCGCCCATCTCGCGTCAGTCAATGAGGTGATATTAGATGAAAACCGCGTGTTAAAGGCCAAGATGAGCGATCGAAAGGTGGTCGATCTGGTTTCGAGGAATCCGTAGGTTTTGTTATTCCCTAACCTACCCTGATTAATCCTCACAATTTTCAGTTGCAGCACGTCATGCTTTTCGGTATCTGATCAGCCAAAATCCGCGGAAAGGGCAGAATTCCCTCAGCACCACACAGGTGGCCACACATAAAATGGAGCAAGCCCGGTGCAGAAGAATACGCATATTCTGTTCCTTGATTTTGATGGTGTGCTGCATCCGGACGCCGCCTATTTTGGACGTCAGGGGCTGGTACTGAAGGCTGAAGGGGTACTTTTCATGTGGGCGCCGATCCTTGCAGAGATACTCGATGAGTTCCCAATGGTCTCACTTGTATTGAGCACCAGTTGGGTTAGGCACCTAGGCCACAAGCGAGCTGTTCGCTATCTACCTCAAGAACTGCAGGAACGTGTCATCGGTGCCACATGGCACAGCTCAATGGCTAACACCTGGGTGGATGAAACCCAGTGGGATGGAAGCACAAGGTATAATCAAATTTGCCGGTACGCTGCCCGCGCAAAGCTGCAGAAATGGATTGCACTTGATGATGATGGGCAAGGATGGGCGGAGAGTTCATTAGGGCACTTGGTAGCATGCAACCCTGCCTTAGGCCTTGGCTCCTCTCACACCCAAAACGAGCTGAAAAGCCGTCTTAGGGAAATGTGCTTCTGACTATCACCTCTGCAGAATTCTTAAGTAATCTGGTTTTCCTCTCCATAATAGTCCTCTCCCTTCGCGCGCTCATCCTTCCAGTACTGGATAAGCTCATCGATGCTTTCAACATTATGCGCTTCGATTTCTCCAAAATCGGACTGTCGCCAATCATCGAATGTTTGCTCCTGGAGGGTGATCGCAACCTCATCATAGGGCATCTGAGGATCGCTCAACTCCTCATGACCCTTGCCGCCATCCAGCCACTCACTGGAACTGAATCCACTGGGCAAATTGCAAATTCGCCACCATCCACGATATGTCGCGGCAGATCGGCGGACTGAGTCGACACGAAAACTTGCCTCTTCCTTCTCTGACCAAATGCCTTTTTGAATCATGGAGTCGCGGTATGCATCGCGATCCCCAAAAAACATCTCATGCATTTGAGGATCATGATGAGCCCAATTATAAAATTCACATTCAATTCCGGACTGCCCCCAACGTAAAACTGTGCGCACCACTGCCGCCTTCGTGGAGCCAAACACCCATTCATACTCATGCAAAAAAATAGGTTGGTCGGATAGTTTTCCCTCACAGGCGAAGGCAAATTTATCCCGATTCTCAGACCAAAACTCATCCAGCTCAGCGAGCGTTCGCAAGCGGACAAAAAGGGCTCCGTCTTCAAGCAACGCACGTTCCGGCAACTCGATGAAAACGGGTAAACGTGGCGACTTCTCTTTCATAGACGTCTCAATCTCGCTGACACAATGCCTGCTCCCCTCACTGAACAGCCACTATCGAAGTGACTAATCCCCTAAAGCAACGGTATGAGTTGTGTTGAAGCAAAACGGGGAAAGAGAGTGGCCAACACTCACCGGGGCCTTTCTATCGCGAAAGGTCCGGTAAACGTACTTTTTCAATATGGTGAATCGACGATCTACTCCACGAAGATTGAAAAAGCTGAATGACACCAATCCGTTCCAGTCGTTGAAAAACGCCTCTCTCAGAAGAAAAATGAGGTAGCCAGGCCAATTTATACTGTATGCAGTATAGAACAAAAGAGCTTTGACCGGCCTTATCGTTCCTTTTGCGAGAAGCATTCATGCGATTGGAACTCAAGCGGGCCATTGGCAACTCCATCAAGTCATATCGACTCAAGAGAGAGATTTCGCAGGAAAGCCTAGGTCCGAGCCAACCCTATATAAGCAACCTCGAAGCAGGAAGAGGCAGTGCGTCGCTAGATAAAATTGAGCAAATGGCAGATGTTCTCGGAGTTCATCCGATAAGCATAATTGTGGCTGGCTACCTCACATCAAACGAGCATGCCAACAAGGAGCAATTGCTTGAACGGATCCAAACAGAGCTAGCCGAAATAGGTCTCTAGGTGATCTCAGTTGCTGAGAGCCGCCAAATTTGGCGGAGAATTCTCCGGTGATATTTATTGAATGTCGTAGTAGAGTTCATCCCAGTCTTCTACCATTCACCCCTACATTCAGCGCCTCGCAGGTGTTCGGCTGTTTCGAAGAGTAGGCATACTTGATTGCTTACTCAGCCAATCGCACGGTCAACGTTCTACCATTCGGAGGCCATTGAAGACTGGCCATCTGGCGGCACCGCGTGTTCCGCGCGCTCCTCTGGCGTCGTAAGATCCAATCATTCCTGAGCCCGTGTATCGAAGTCTCTGGATATCCATCATCCCGCCGGAGCTGGTAAAGATGGCGAACCCGTCATGCTCACTTGCCCAATCTCGGCAGTTGGTTGCTGACCGAACCAGCAAATTTAAATGGCCCGTTTAGTCGCGGCGGCTTCGCTCATCTCATCCGCCTTGCTCTAAAAATCTCTACGGGAGCGCGGTTGCCCAAAACACAAAGATGGGATATCAACAAAAGCTGAGGGGCCTTACCAAGTACTCAAAATATCAACGACGGCTCAGTGAACGCCAAAGCGGTGGGCAGGAGCAAGATTGGTACCATGACGGTCATAGAGCAAGCTGTAGACGCACTGCAGAACGCCAGGAAGGTGGTCTTTTTCACCGGCGCGGGCATCTCCGCCGATAGCGGCATTCCCACGTACAGGGAAAAACTTTCTGGAATCTGGGCAGGGTTCGATCCAAGGGACTTAGAGACTGCCAAGGCCTTTAGGGAAAACCCGGCATTGGTATGGGGATGGTATCTATGGCGTCGGCTGCGCGTCGCCCAAACAGAGCCAAATGCAGCGCATCTTGCAATAGCTCACATGGCGGACTCACAGCGCCAGATTTCTGTTATCACCCAGAATATTGACGACCTCCACGAGCGAGCTGGCTCGTTAAATGTCGTGCATTTACATGGCAGTTTGGCAATGCCCAAGTGCTTCGCCTGCCATCGGCCTGCACTTGTGTCACTAGATCAATCAGCTATACCGGATGAGGGAGCCCTGTTCGAGCCTCCTAGGTGCCTGCGTTGTAACGGCAGGATGCGTCCTGCGGTGGTCTGGTACGGAGAGGATTTGCCGCCCCAAGCCTGGAAAGCTGCAGTACAACTGGTGAAGGATTGCGATCTTCTGATCTCAGTGGGCACCTCAGGGATCGTCATGCCCGCCGCAGGCCTTCCCGACCTTGCATTAGCATCTGGAGCTTCAGTCGTTCATGTGAATAAGGTGGATGTCGCAATGGGTGAACCGAAGGAGTTCATGCTGATGGGGGCTGCCGCAGACGTGCTGCCGACGCTGCTCAAAAAGATAGAAACGCCCCTCCCCCCGGAGACTTGAACTTTGAAGCAGTTATTCGAGCATACCTTAGGAGATCGCACCGAGTTGACTTGCGCATTTTGGCTACAGAATCTGGTTGACCGCAATTGGGCCGACGATTTCCCCGGTGGAGGATTAAATGACAATGCCATTTGAACGGACCAGGTCCGTCGCACAAACTCACGATTTCCTGTGGGAACTTGCTCGCGACACAGAAGTGCCCGAACGCATTAGACAAAACGCTCATTTCCTTTTACGCCACTTTCCGACTAAGCACGATGTTCTGCAGGCTGGCCGCATTGAAGAGCAAGCGAAAAAAATGGGGATAGGTACATACGGCCCCGTTTTTTGTTCCTCAATTAAAGACTGGTGAGTTCCCATCAAGAATGACAGCTTAAGGCGATCAAAAGCTGATGGTGTGAAAGGGAGAAATCGGCATAAGCTGCCCTTCGCGGAGAGCAGCAATCAGCCAGTTATAACGCAGGGCCTGCACTGCATGTAGGTATATATCACCCAGCGGTGTTGCTGAAGATCTATATTTACGGCCATCTCAATCGGATCCTGTCTTCACCTAGTGGCGGATTAGCGTCAAGCCGTCATTTTTCAGCGCAGAACAAGTGTCTTCGGATTCGCTGGCGTCTGTACCTGGGCCAATGCCGATTAACCCCCCGTGCGGCAGGGAAGTACCTGCCCAACTCTTGGCCGCAGGATTGCAAGTTGAGCAACGAAGATTTCGAGATCACGAATGAGTTTGCTCATGTACTCTCGTGAGCTTTGTAAGTAGTTTGAAACCGCTGCTGCGTGCAGCGACCCTACGAATACGGAAACCATCATTTACAGGAGTTTGAAGTTGAACAACTTCTCACACAGAACGCGCGCGCGCGGGAGAAGCCGCCGGAAGAGATCGTTTGTGGCTATCACGCTGGTCGCTGTAGCCGCACTGTTGGTGGCTGCAGCACTGGTCCAAAATCGCGGGCTGCATATTGATGCAAAGCGCAATGGATTCGGCGTCAAGCTCGATCCGGCGGAGCAACCGGCCCCCTCTATTGCCACTCATAATGACGGCGCTCCCATCGTTACCGCAGCTGACGCGAAGGTCGAGGTCCACGTCACCGGGCCAACTAAATCGACGCCTGCACAAAACCCTGTAAGGGACGGAATGTCCACCCACGGAGCGGCCTCGCCGATCGTCACCGGGCAAGGCGCTGTGGTTAAGTCCACAGTCGATACCCGGCCGTGAGGGGGGCTAAACTTCGCCGTATGGCGATGATGCTTTCGATGTTGGTGATGCCTCCGTTGGCCTTGGCGCAGTCACCAGATATGCAGACCACGGGACCATGCTCGTCCATCGTCAGCGGTGCGGGCGCATCGGGGACAAGTTATTGTATCGGTATCACCAAAGAAGCGTTGGAACGCCTGACCAACATCACTGCCGCGAGTCAGGGCCGCAGGCTCTTTGTCGCAGAGGCTTGGCTTAGCCCGACTCCGATGTTCGGACGCCCTAGCGGTTACAAGCAATCCGTTAACGAGCAGGTTTTCTTGACCGTGCGCGCGACGAACATCACGGCGGCGCCCATTGTCCTGACAGCAGCCAAGTGGGAGATCGTGCAAGCGACAAATCTGTCCAAGAGCGGTGGCTCATTCGGCTACAAGAACTTGCTGTGGCCTGCGCTTTCAGTGAACAAGCCAATCAAGATCGAGGCAGGCGAACAGGTCGACATTAAGTTCGGTGAAGGTTTGGAGCTGAATGGCATGGCCAGCCGCCTGCGTAAAAACCGCGACCTGGACAGTGCTTATACATTGCCTGTCGAACCGACACGGATCAATGGCGACAGATACATCAACTGGTTCGCCGAACAGATGGAGCTGCTGTACGGAACCAAGGCCAAGCTGCGACTCACTTTTTATGAGGGTGACTACAAGCCTATCGCCAGTTTGTCACTGCCACTCGCACAGGGTGTGGACTTTTTCTACCATGGCGAAGCGGTTGACCAGAAAGGAAACGTGCAGTACGCGCCCCGCCTTGCGTACGACGCCTTCCTTGGCCAGTACCTCGAAATGCGGGCAAAAATGGAGCCAGGGTTTCGTATTAACACTCCGCCGACCACGGTGATTGAGGTGACTCCAGATCCTAGCGTGTGGGGTAAGCAAAGGTATCGAGATCTGGGGGTACAAGAGCAGGCGGAGGATTGATGTTGCGAGCATAGTGGCAATGCTCTCGAGTCCTGATATAGCTGGCGGATCAAGGTATCGTTATGGTGTGGCATTTTCCTTCCTAACGAAACATACATCCGCTACATTGGTTTTTAAATTGGAGCAATGAATATGAAAGGTGTCGTGTACGATCCACCAGGTCCAGGCCTTCCTTACCTGGCTGTTGTTTTGAACAACGGCGAGGTCGTTGTCGCCAGAAGTGTGTCCTCAGTAGCAGCAGGTGAGGCAATGATCGCAAAGGTTTTCAGTGACTTCGCTAATGCAAAGGCACAAGGAAAAATGTAATCAGATGCCCGTGCCTGCTGCTCGCACGGCAGGCACCTTTCCTATTATATTCGGCACTATCCCTTCGGCTGCCTTTTTTGGCTTCCTATTTGGCCACGGTATAGCCTTAAAGGTGTTGACGATTGCTGCGTATCAGGTGAGAGAGATAGGGGGTGATCTTTTCCATCATCAGCGCTGTAAATTCCTTAGCTCTTTCTATAGGTATTTCCTCACCCTCAGCTATGCCCAGAGTCTTGGCCGCATATGCAAAGCCTGCCCTGACGGCACCTTCAAGCGTTCGCTGCTCACTTCTCTCGATCAAGATTGGCAAGGCCAAATCCGCAGCAGCTCTTTGGACAACGGGGTCGATACCGTAGCC
Source organism: Pseudomonas sp. Sample_14 (assembly GCF_004307515.1). Classification (NCBI taxonomy): domain Bacteria; kingdom Pseudomonadati; phylum Pseudomonadota; class Gammaproteobacteria; order Pseudomonadales; family Pseudomonadaceae; genus Pseudomonas; species Pseudomonas sp. Sample_14. The sequence continues at coordinate 107,981 of NZ_RCOC01000064.1, forward strand.
GCTTATGACCTTGATAAACTCCTCATCGGCAATGTTACTGTTAACCTCAACTTCGATTTCCTCACCGGTTATAGGATTTATCGCATAGGTCTCATCTATCACCGGGCCCACGTAGTTATCGTTGATAAGAACTAGGACCCGGAACATTCCGAAGTACTCAATATAGGACCAGAGCCTGTTCTTGTCGGAGTCGCTCTTCAAGGCAACGCAATGGAATATCGTTTTGCTGTCCCGGTTGATCACCAGATCACTCAGGTAAGCGTGTCCATAGGGCGGTTCAGCTTGAGCGTCCAGCAGGTAGTCAAGTGCCTTGCCAAATTCTCGATGCGGTACCCGACAGTAAGAGGCAAACGCTAACGCTGTCTTGACGAGCGAACGCCCAGATGCCTTTCCACCGAGACTGAGCTCCACCGTTAGGGGACTATCCAGGTAAGCAGTTTGAATCTCCAGCTCCGATAGCGCTTGTTCCAAGTTGAATGTCGGGTGCTTCTTTGCAACTCCGCTTAGTCTTTTCTTCGCCTCGCGAACTGATGCCGCGACGATGTGGATTCTTTTCTTTCCATCAACAAGCTCTTCTGAATAGCTCGATTTAGGGGAGAAAGACCCATCCGGTAAAAGCGTGTACTGACGCCCGTCTACGGTATTAACTAGCTGTCCGGGCGGCAAGCCACGCTCTCTGGTAATACCAAGCGATAACGAAAACCAGTTGAGCTGTTGAGCAAGCTCGGAATCCCAGCTATCGCCTTTTGTGTTATTGCATCTTGCACAAATGAATTCAGCGGTTTTGAGCCGCCCACCAATGGAATTCGGAATCACATGTTCTTGAGACCTCGATTGCCCGACTAGATCCACGTTGCAGAAGGCGCAAACCTTGTATGAGTCTTCCTTGTCCATAACGTGATACCTCATCTGTGAAGTCCGTCCTAAAATCATTCTGCGAAATTGCAATCCATTTGGCCACCCTCTGCGTTCGACCGCCCAGCCATTTGCCGCGACGCCCACGCCCACGCCCACGCCAGCCAAGCGTCAGTTTTTTTGCTCAAAATGACACGTAGTTGGAATGTATCCTGTCTGCTAGCTAGATATGTTTCCTCTTAGCGCCGAACATGAAGGTAGGCGTAACAAATCAATTTAAGGATTTCGCTATATGCAAATAGGGTTTCGTTTCGCTGCTTTGTGTGCCTTCGCGGTAGTTGCTGGTTGTGCAGGTGAAAAATCTTTCCCGAGGGATTCAGCAGTTGTCACTGTTTCCGCGTACGGTCCAGATCTGTTCGGTCAGCACGTGCATGGCCCCGGGGGGCGCGTGGATGTCCGAGAGTCCTCCGGAGGAGCAACCAATCTCAGATATTCACCTATGGATTTGCGTACTTGCAACCAATCCAACACAGCCTGTTCACTGGGTATTGGGGTGGTCGATGGCACCGCTGAGATCATTTCGTCGAGCGCAACCGGCGCAACAGTAGCAATTAATCTGAACTATCAGGTGGGCCGCGACTACTCGTTCAACGCTAACGGTCAGCAACTCACGCTGGCGGTGCCGTCTGATGTGCAGGCATTGCAGGTCAACCAGGTGATCTCGAAGAAGATCGAGGTTAGCTATGGAGAAGTCGTGCATTTGCCGCTTCCATTCGGTGTGGATGTTGCTATATGTGCCCAGAAGCACAATGCAGGCGAGATCATGTCTGATCGGAGCGCGTTTTGATCAAGCTCAAGAAATTGGCAAATTCCAAGCCCTTAGAGGTTTCCACCAAGAACTCTCTATTCATCCAAGAGATGGTCAGGGTCAAGGCCTACTTCAAGCTCGAACCCACCGAGCGGGCTCGTACCCGGCCGCCGTTCAACATAGATTTACTGGGCTCGCAATCAGTCATTCAAGAGCTCAAGCGAATCCAGCACGGTAAGTGTGCCTATTGCGAAACCATTCTCGAACACGATCCTGGCCGCTACGTTTCCCACTATCGGCCGTTGAGCAACGCGTTTGATCCGATTCAGGGCACTGAGCATCTTGAGTGCTATGCCTGGTTCGCATACGAATGGCAGAACCTGATGCTGATCTGTAGGGACTGCGACAACCATAAGGTCAATTTTTTCCCAATATCAGGCCGGACCGCCATTGCGCTTTCTTCCTGGAGGGCGGCCCAGCTCCGGGAAATGCCACTCCTGCTCAATCCGTTCGAGGACAATCCCTCAGATCACCTCATGTTCGATACCGACGGTGTTGCTAGCGCCACCACTGCCGCCGGCAAGGCGACTATCGAGTTGCTCAACCTTAACCGGACAGCGCTTTGCCTGAAACGCAAGGAGCAGATCGACAGGGTTCTGGATCTCATCCTGAAGAGTAACAACGAAAATGAAGTGATCGAAGAACTGGTCAATTTCACTAGCGATGAGACCTCCCACAGTGGGGCCGTCAGGAACTGCCTGGGGCATGTCTGCCGGATTCTACAGACCGAGATCCGTCACGGTAAATACTCCGCCCGCACCGATCTTAGCAAGAGGATCATTCGACTCAGGAGTGAGTTTTCGTCCCATGATTGGCACGAGGCTATTTCTCTGTGCAAGAGCGATAACCTAGCCTTCGTTATCCAGAACACCGATCTAGGCGAACTTAACCCCCGCCGTTATGCGTACATTACCCGTATCGAGATCGGCCTCTTCAAGGGCATCGAACACTTCACGCTAGATCTCGACACCAGCCCATTCAGCCAGGGCCGCAATGAGTCGCCCTGCACCATGCTGCTAGGCGAAAACGCCACGGGCAAAAGCTCGATCCTACAAGCAATCGCCCTGGCGCTGATGCCCCGTGAGGAACGCCAGCGTATCCGCATCAACCAAAAGAGCATCATCCCCCACGGTATCGACGACACCTTGGCCCCCCCTTCGCGACCAGCGGTCACGGTGCACTTCAGCAATGGCGAGATCGTTGCCCTCAACATGGACTTGCAAACGGGTCGCCTGAAATCCATCGGTACTCCGCAAAACCGCGTGTTTGGTTATGGCTCGAGAAGGTACTTCCTATCTGGCAGATCGACGAACCACCAAACCTGCCCCAACAGGACGCTCTTTAATCAGGCCGCGAGCCTGCCAGATCCGACGAACTGGTTGCTGAATCTCAGAGAGGAGAAAAATTTTGACGCCGTGGCCCGAGCTTTGGCCTCGCTGCTCTCCTTGCGTCCCGGCGAATTTGTGGCTCGGGACGACCGCTCGATTTTCATCCAACGCCTTACCTCCCCCCTACCCATCGAGCACCTAAGCGATGGTTACAAATCTCTGTTCGCCATGGCCGTCGACATCATGCGGGAAATGCTTAAACACTGGGACAACCTCGAGTTTGCCCAGGGCATCGTGCTGGTAGATGAGATTGAAAACCACCTGCACCCACGCTGGAAGATGCGAGTAATGAGTGCACTTCGCGAATCGTTTCCACGCGTACAATTCATCGCCTCCACCCACGATCCGCTGTGCTTGCGTGGGATGTTCGAGGGCGAGGTGCAAGTGCTGTATCGGGATCGCGATGGGCACCTACAGCGGGTCGAGCAATTGCCTAACGTGGCAAGTCTGCGCATCGAGCAGATCCTGACATCTGACTACTTCGGGCTGGCCACCACCGAAGACCCGCTGCGTCAACGTGCACTCCAGAAGCTCGCCCAATATGCGGCACGCGAAGACAGCGAGCTCTCGCAGAAAGACCGCAAGCATCGCGATGACTTGCTGGAAAACTACGGCAGCCTCCCTATGATCGGCGATACCCTCGATCGGCAGATCATCGCCCAAGCCTTGACCAGGCACATCCGCGATACGGACCTTTCTACACCAATCGAACACGCCAACGCCAGGGAAGCATCGGTGCGGGCGATCATCGAGGTGCTCGAGCGCAACAGGAAGAAATATGGTACCCGTTAATCGCAACCGGGTCGGCAAGCCGGAATCGCTAACAGCGCCGAATGGCTCCGGCCACCACGAGCATCAGCGCGCGGCGGTGTATTACCAAAGCACGCAAAGCAAGGCATACGCGTTCACCCATTACAAAAGCCCCGACGTTGTCTCGGCGCTGAACACGCTATTCCACAACAAGTGCGCCTACTGCGAAGGCAAGATCACCAGCACCGGCCCCATCGATGTCGAACACTTCCGCCCCAAAGGTCGCATAGAAGGCGAGCTCAACCATCCAGGCTACTGGTGGCTAGCAACCGAATGGACCAACCTATTGGCCTCTTGCATCGACTGCAACCGCGGTCGGAACCAGATACTGTTGGGTAGCGAAGATGGTCAGCAACTGACTCAGGGCGAACGCCTTAGCGGTAAGCACGATCACTTTCCGGTGGCCGGGTTGCGGGCAACCTGTGTCACCGACGACCACGCGCTGGAAGACCCGCTGCTGATCGACCCCACCTGTGTGGACCCCGGCGAGCATATAGGCTGGAAGGTCGTGGCTGACCAACCGCTGGCCGTCGCCATCTCGCAGTACGGCCAGACCAGCATCGACCTGTTCGGCCTCAATCGCTCGAAACTCGCGGAAGCGAGACTGGAGTATCAACTCAAGCTGGACGAGGAGTTTCTATGCCTGAAGACAACGATCAACAAAATCGCCAAAGAAACCACTGATGAGGGAGTCAGGGAGTGGATGCCAGTGCTGCAGATGCACATCGATAGGTTCTTCAGCCACGCCAAAGCGAACAACGAGTACTCAGCCTTCGCCCGGCACATCGTTGAGTCCAGGTATGACACGGTATCGGAAATGGTGAACGCGTTACTGGCCAGAGTTGCTAGGGAATGACCGGTGGGAGCGGCGGCTCGCTGAGTCATACTTTTGCCCAAGCGCTGCGTGCGGACAAGGTGTCTTGGCTCCTAACATTGAGCGATTTAGCCAACCTGTTGCGTCTACCGGTTGATACCACAGCCAAAAGCTGATGTTCACTGGTGCTGCTTTGGACCGGTAGCAGCAGTTCAACAGACAAAATTATCCAGACGCAGTACTTGATCGTTACTACGAGGCAGAAAAAGCCCGCGCTACTGCGGGCTGAAGAGTTAATTTTTGGATGGAGAAGGCCGAGGCGGAGGTGGAGGCGGCTCTTTCCTCGGCTGGTTATCTTTTACGTAGCGCATCGGCGGTGGAGGCGGTGGTGGTGGTTTTTGGGTCATTATTAGCTTGCTCCTGCTGATGTATGTAGAACGGAAGGAAGGACAGCACTGAAACGAATAACGCCGCTGTTACATAGTTTGCAAGTGATCGGAGATAGCTCCCGCGCTTGTCATTATTTTCTGTATTCACCGTGGCGCCTTCAATGAAGTAATTAAGCACCAAGCTCTTGAAGTGCGCATCGGCTTCTTCTGGAGTGTCCCAATATTTCTCGTAATCATCGCGGAAGCTTCGCCGATGAGTCTCAAGCGCCATCAGAGTGGGGAGGCCCCTGTCGGAATCCCTCAGGGACCATGCAGCCCGGAAATACAGGGCCCCGATCAGTAGCATCAGGCACGTGCTGAGATAGAAAATCCAGAAAAAGATGCTTGCGGTACCGTCCTCGGTGGTTGGTGCTTTGTTGAGCATATACGAGAGGAACGTCACTATGGCTACTAGCATCGCCAGCGGCATACTTAACCTGGCGTAGAGCTTTTCCTTACGGTCGAGCTCCTGATAGAAAACCTTCTCGTAAAAAGCAAACCTCTCTTTATCGTCCATTACTAGCGCTAGTGCTCCTGCTGGTGTTAAAGGGTCATTACTATTTAGGGCGCCTGCAGCATCGCCAACTGCGGATGGTTCGAAAAGTCTTCCTTTGCTGCACTGAGTAAGCTGCCGAAGTTGATATTCCTGCCACCGCCGCCCTGTTTCAGCGTGCGAAGCGCTGCATGCCAAGCAGCTTGACCGGTGGAATGAAACTGGAGACGGGACAGATCACCACCGGCGCGACTCCACACTTCTTGGTCCCGCGGTCCGAATGGGTAGAGCTCGACCAGGATCTTCTCTAGCACCGACCACGGAAGCTCCTCTTGCACCGTTAGCGTGATCTCAGGACTGTACGGTGACTTCTTCCCTCCTTGGCTCAGCGCGACAGCGAAATTCACTTCAAGATTGTCAGCCTTAAAAATTGGGTGCTGGTCGTCTGGGATCAGTTTAGGCACCTCTTCGGAGACGTAGTTAAACAGGTCAAAGACCTTGATGAAGCCGCTAGCGCTTTTGTCGGCAGCTCCGCGCAAACCCGCCAGCAGTGCAGTCGTGAATACGCTGTTCCTTGCACCGTCAAATACGGACGACAATTCATCAGCACGACACGATGCCATTAGTGCACGTCCGCTACCAACTGCCAGCTTTGCGAAGGTGTTTTGGCTATAGCCAGACTTGAGCTCGTGGCCTTTGTCATCAGTCAAGCTCTTCGAGATCGTAGCGCCACCAGCATGACAAGCGTCAATGAAGACCAGTAGTCGCTTCGCCTTGATCTGCGCAAGTGCAGCAGCTAGTTCATTCGAGTTAATGGATGTGTTTTTAATGTCAGCGAGATCGCTATCCACAGTGAGCAGCACGCTGTCTTCATTGCCTGGGCTACCCACGATGCCGCCGTGGCCGGAGAAGAACACGCAGGCCGTATCATCAGGCCCCGCCCGAGTAGCCAGTTCATCTAGCCGTTTCAAAACTGCTGTCCGAGTAGCGTTTGCATCTAAGAGAGTGACGACGTTGGCGGGGGGATAGCCACAGTGATCCTGCGATGAGAGCGTAGCGGCGACGTCATTGACGTCGTTCAGAATCGCGGCAGGTAGTCTGGAGATTTGCTGATAGTTCGCCACGCCGATAAGAAGGGCTACGGATCCAACCATAGAGGAGGCAATGGCCTTCCTCCGTAAGCAATGGGAGACTGTTGCACGACGCCATTGGTTATTTCCATTTTGTCTGAAGAGTCTTCAGGCCGATTGCCGAGCGCTGTCGCCCTGATGGCAGCTGCCAACACTACGTCTACCTGATCGAACGGCAATCCGGTCCAGCTGGCCAGGCGCACCATCCGATTCAGTCGGTCATAACGATTGAACCCGATGGACTCGTCGGGATTTGCCGTCAATCGATGCCGAAGCTCGCTTGCATTATCGATACGCACCGCCGGCGCAGTGTTGTCATTGATATAGATTGACCCCGAGCGCTCGCTTTCCGGATGCTCTGGCTTGTCATCTATATAGGTGACATTGCTCGAGCGCACCGGAGCAAAGTCGCCAATCGACAGCAGGGCTTCGATCTGCCGACTGTCGAGCTTGGTGCGCTCACCCAGGAACACCACCTGATTGAGGAACAGGTATTCGTCGAGCTTGGTGGTACCAAAGTTTTGCGCAAAGAAACTTTCGCGATCTTCGAAATCCGCCCGGGTTTCTGTCAGCAACAGGCGCTGATAAGGGCCAAGCCGCGAAGCATGGGCGAAACCCTTTGCAGTATTGGCACCCCGACCATTGAAAATACGGATAAGAGAGGTCGACCCGGTGCTCAAAGTCGCCCACCGACAGATCATGAACCTGCGCGATACCATCAATCGTGACCCAATGCTGGTAATAAGGCAGGCCGTTGGGGTAGCGAGCTGCGATCAGCGCGTCTTCGATCGAATCGACATCTGTATTCGCCGCAATGAATTTTTCCAGCACCTCGACGATTATGTCCACAGACGAGATCGACTGATAAACCGCATTGAAGTCGACGCTCAGTGCCAGCAAATCCGTGCGCCGGTTATGCAGCGCATATTTTTCTTCCTTGTTGATGCCCTCCAGACGGTCACGAACCCAGCGCAACAAGTCGATCAGATAGGCTACTGGCGACCAGATGGACTCCAGCGCATCTGGCGGGCACAGTGCAGCAAAATCGGTACCGATCAGAGCGTGATAATTGGGACCGTCCACGATCGATAGCAAACCGCTGGAGCTGCGCTTTGGCGCGTCCCTGTTCCCCCTCAGCGTCCTCTCGATAAACTGGCGCCGCTGAGACGTGGCTATGCTGTTGGCGCCGCGCCAGAATTGTTGCGCTTGCTCAAAGCTGAGTTGCGGGTGCTCCTGGAGCATGCCTTGAACACCCTTTTCAACCAGTGGATAAATTGATCCACCGTTTTCCAGGTAAGTCTCGAGGTTCTGCAGTCCGACGTCCTGTGCTCGTTGTTTCTCGCTGAACAACTGGTCGAACAGTTGCAGGGCGGGACGGCGCGAATCAACCATGATCAGATTCCTTTAGGCGACAACTGGCCCGCACAGCCCGACATCCTTCGTCGGGCTGCACATTCAGTAAGTACGATTTAGCGCTGCGAAAGCCGTTCAGTCCACTGTCATTTATGACAGGTTTTATAACCGTTCGTCGGAAGTCAGGCTTGAGGAATTGTTGTGAAAAGCCGCGCGCCTTCAACTTCAAAACGCGCACTATCGGCCCAATCGGATATCGTCGCGTCATCCGCTGCGTCAGTCAGCGTCTGCCGGAATCGGTACCAGTTACCCGCCAGCGGCAGTGCCCGCGTCGCCTCCCCGCGCCACTGCTCATCGACCACAGGTGCCTGAGCCAGCCACTGCACGTCCGGGTTGTACCAACTCACGACGGCGCCCACGCCCGGACGGCCCTTGCCGCTGAACTGCACTGGCTGAGTGACCCAGCGTCCCGCCGCCGGCTCGTCGAGGACAGGCACAAAAGTACCCAACATGACCGAGCGCAGGGTTTCAAACGATTCGAAACCGTCCCGGGATGCGACTGCCTCCAGCTGGTAAAGCCCCCCGACCAGCGAACTTGCATCGAGCATCGCTGACCAGGTGCGATTTTCCTGCACGATTCCACTTGCCGGCTCTGAGCGCGTAGCACCGACCAGCGTCACCGTAACCGTATCGCCCGGCACGCCAAAACCGCACACCACCACTTGCTGCCCGATGGCGTTGCCCTCGACCGGAGTTTCAATGAAGGGTGCCGCTGGCACGATGTCAAAGTGCAGCGGCTCGCTGTCTTTCGACTCCTGCAGTGTGCCGCTTTCATCCATGAACCTTTGCCGAGCCCAGATTGTTTTGCTGCCCACCGGCAACGTCACTTCGGCTTGCCAAATGCCCTGCCAGTCGACACCGACATTACTGAGTAGAGGTTCGGTGAGCCCTAGCAGACAGACTTCGACAACCCCGCCCCTCATGCCGGTACCCTTGAGCAATGCAGTTCGTGGCAACTTGCCGTTTGGTATCGGCTGGAGAAATTCTGGCGGCAGCAACACCACCGTCAATTCATGCTCGTCACTGTACAGCGACGGTCGACCGTCCAGTGTCTGCTGTGCGTCGAAGGTGTAAAGCCTGAATTCCAGAAGGCTCAGGTCAATCGACCAGTCGCCGTCCTGGCTCAATACTTTCGGCTCTCCCAACGGACGGCCAAACCGTTTGTCACGCAGTTGCAAGGTAGCACCCACCATTCCCATCGTGCCCTCGACCGTTACGACACGGCCGACTTCCGAGCCGTCCGGCGGCTGAGTAATCACTGGCGTGACCATCGGCCTCCTGACAATAAAGGTTCTGGACGCCGGCTCCGAAGTTTGCTGCGCGGCGAGCTGGGTTACCGTGACGGTATGGGAAATATCCGGGGCAAATTCTTTGTCGCGCCTGAACTGCCACGTGTCACCAATGACGACACCTTGGTGCACAATGCCGGGTTCGTCGCTGTACTCAATGTTCACGGTTGCATCCGGCCAGCACGTACCGCTGAACCTTGGCGAAAGCCCTTCATCTTCAGGGTCGTTCAGGCCAGGGGCTTGCGGCGCGATGGTGACTTTCAGCACAAACCAGTTTGGCGACTGATGACCGTCGAGAAATTGCTTTATGTGTACCTCACGCTCGAACGACGGTCCCCAGACCGTATAAGCCTTGCTTGACCATTGCCCGCCGTTGACCGCAACTGGAGGCGCTTCGTGATCTCCGCTATTGGGCCTGTGCAGATACACCGTGGCGCCGTTGAAGCCTTTGCCGCTGAAGGTCGGTTGGTAGTCGTTGGTGAATTGCACGTCACTGACATCGGGGAGGATGTTTTTGACTTCGAAGGTCAGCGGGAGCGACTCGATCCAGCCGCTGGCGTTGTCAGCGATTTTTTGAATGACGGTAACGTTGTAGGTACCGACAGTCCATTCCTGCGCTGCGGTGCTCCATGTGCCACTCGGCATCACTTCGGCATTTGCGGGCGTGGGAACTTGCACCGCCCCCCCCCTGACGGTGAACTGGATTTCAGATTTGCGTTTGGAATCGTAATAACCCTTGCCGGAGAAAGTTACTGTAGTTCCAGCGAAGGTGACGGTGGGCTGTTGCAGGGTGGGCGGGCGAATCCTGAAGGCCTGTGGTGCACTGCGTCCGGATGACACGCCATCCAGATCCTGTTCGACAACAAGGCTGATCGCCCCTGGCGGCACTTTGATCATCCCCTCCCACGGCCCGTCTACATCGCTAACGACTTCCCAGCCAGGAACGGAATCATTCGTCAGATCGAAAAATGCTCTCAATCGCGCGCCAGCCAGGCCGTTGGTTCCTTTCAGGAGGAAGTCTGGATCATGGATTGCCAACTCAGGTGGTTCGGATATTGACGGCACACCCATGACTCTGAAAGTCGCGGCCTCGGTATAAAAATGACTGATATTCGGTGATTTGAGTTCAGCGGTAACCGAGAACGTCCCACTTACTGGGACCTTTGTTGCCTTAGCCTCCCAACTCGTACCGGCATCTCCGACAGTAATAACGTCGCTCCAGTTTTCATAATGATTCAAATGCCCAACCACTCTGATAACAGTACCCGGCGCAGCCATACCTCTGAAACAAAGCAGATCCTTTGCCAACATCAAAGCATTAGCTGCCGGGAAAGTAATTCGAGCGCGGTAGACTGTTATATAACCCGTCCGCTCGGAAACCTTACCACCGTACATTTGATATGCTTGAAACGTTAAAGAATTTTTGTTTTCTGCCACGGTGACTGGCACTGACCAAGGATCGTAGAAAGCCTCTTCTGCCCCAATCGTACCGCGCCCATCGTCCAGGACAACAATATAACGGTATATTGCCCCCGTACCCTTGACAGCGAAAGTTGAAGATGTGAAGTTTCGGATTGCACTGATGGTTGGAATGGGCATCCGATAATTGGCGATCTTGTAGGTTTTCAGAACCGGATCACTTGCGTTATCTACATCATAAATATAATCGAACCCCACTGTTACGTTTCTCTGATTGGCGATAATCATTTCTCGATAGGGTTCATCAAGATCGATCCACTCACCGGTCTGGCGAGCACTGCCCGTCAGTTCTCTTACATTACCTTCACCGCTAACCAACGAAAGATAGAATTTTACATTCCCTTCATAACGTCGATTCTCTTTTGCTCTGTACGCTGACACGATGCAAGTAAATGTCGAACCATCGTAGGAGTAGGCATAGCTCACTCGAAGCTGCGCCCACCTACCGTCTTCTTCCGCGTGCAGCTCATGGGTTACAAATGCCACATCCGTTCCGATCTCCTCAGCGCAGACTACCTCTTGTTTCGGGGGCAAGCTGTCGGAAGGATCTTTAATACCATCATCTTGTTCCATGGCCGGATCTCAGAAAGGGCAAGCTGGCTGATAGATAAAACAGGTCACATTCATTGAATACCGATGCGTCGCATCGCTACACCTGTAAAACCTGACAGTCCCGACCAACGGTAACTATTCCACGCCTTAATATGCTTGCGTCCTTCAGCCATTAAACGCGACTGCATCAGCTTGCGTTGTTGCCACACATCACTCAGAGTTCACCAACTTGTACATATGAAACGCCGCCCGGCATGGCTGATCAGGCGCGCGGCTTCGACTTCAAAACGCGCACTGTCCGCCCAATCGGACATCGTCGCGTCATCCGCTGCGTCAGTCAGCGTCTGCCGGAATCGGTACCAGTTAC
>NZ_RCOC01000071.1:0-33218 GCF_004307515.1 Pseudomonas sp. Sample_14
TCCGAAACCCCAATTGCGAAAGCAGTTGGGGTTTTGTTTTGCCTGCGAGAAAGTTCTTACAGCCTTCGCAGACCTCGTCCGGCTGTCACAGCCGGCCGACAATGCTAAGGTTCTGCCTCGGCTTTAGCGATTTTCCAAGGAATCCATATGTCGGACGCCCAGTCCCTCAACGCTGCATTCATGGTGGTTCAGAGTAACAGTCTCGATGAGCTGCGCAGCCTTGTGGTCAGCATCATGCGGCGCTATCCACTCGCACCCTTGGAGAACGAAATCGCTTTGGTACAAAGCAACGGCATCGCCCAATGGCTCAAACTGGCATTGGCTGAGGATCCCGAAGACGACGACCTTGGCGGTTGCGGAATCGCTGCGGCGATTGACGTGCAACTACCCGGCAGTTTCATGTGGCAGCTCTATCGCATGGTATTGGGACGAGAAGAAATTCCGGCTAAATCCCTGCTCGACAAAGCCCCGCTGACCTGGCGCCTGATGCGTCTCTTGCCACAGGTAATCGACCGCGCCCATTTCGAGCCGCTGCAACGCTTCCTCACCCACGACAGCGATCTGCGCAAGCGCTATCAATTGTCAGAGCGTCTGGCCGACCTGTTTGACCAATATCAGGTCTACCGGGCCGACTGGCTGGAAGATTGGGCGGAAGGCCGCCACCAACTGCGCAATGTGCGAGGTGAAATCAAACCTCTGCCACCGACCAGTTGCTGGCAGGCCGAGTTGTGGCGAGCGCTGCTGGATGACGTCGGCGAACAAGGCATGGCGCAGAGTCGTGCCGGCGTCCATCAACGTTTCATGGAGCGCATCAACACCCTTGATGAGGCTCCGGCTTCACTGCCACCGCGTGTGATTGTTTTTGGTATTTCTTCGCTACCCGCGCAGGTACTTGAAGCGCTCGCCGGTCTGGCGCGCTTCAGTCAGGTTCTGCTTTGCGTACACAACCCCTGTCGCCATCACTGGGCCGATATCGTCGCCGACAAGGATCTGCTGCGACATCAATACAAGCGCCAACAACGTAAAAGCGGGATGCCAGTTGTACTTGATGCCGAGACCCTGCATCAGCACGCACATCCGTTGCTGGCCGCTTGGGGCAAGCAAGGTCGCGACTATATCAACCTGCTCGATAGCTACGACGATCCCAACAGCTACCGCGCAGCCTTTCGTGACGGACGCATCGACCTGTTCAGCGAAGCCCAGCCCCACAACATGCTTAACCAGCTGCAGGACGACATCCTCGAATTGCGCCCCCTCAACGAGACTCGTGAGCTCTGGCCCGCTGTCGACCTGACGCAGGACCAATCGATCCGGTTTCACATCGCCCACAGTGCCCAGCGCGAAGTCGAAATCCTGCACGATCAACTCCTGGCGCGCTTCAGCGCTGACCCGGCTCTACGCCCACGGGACGTGATCGTGATGGTCCCTGATATCGACAGCTATGCGCCGCATATCCGCGCGGTTTTCGGTCAGCTCGATCGATTTGACCCGCGCTTCATTCCGTTCACTTTGGCGGACCAGGGCCAGCGAGGACGTGATCCATTACTAATCGCAGTCGAGCACCTGCTCAAACTCCCGGACAGCCGTTTCCCGGTCAGTGAGATCCTCGACCTGCTCGATGTCCCGGCTCTGCGTGCTCGCTTTGGCGTAGAGGAGCGCGACCTGCCAACTTTGCATCGCTGGATCGAAGGCGCCGGCGTGCGTTGGGGCATGAGTGCCGAGCAACGGGCCGGTCTCGGTTTGCCGGAGGAACTGGAGCAGAACAGCTGGCATTTCGGCCTGCGCCGAATGCTGCTGGGCTACGCCGTCGGCAGTGCCGACGCATGTGCAGGTATCGAGCCTTACGACGAAATTGGTGGGCTTGATGCTGCCCTGATCGGTCCACTGGTGGCTCTGCTGGATGCCCTGGAAATCGCTCATCGGCAACTCACGCAACCGGCTCAACCGAAAGAGTGGGGGCTGCGTTTGCAGGCGCTGATGCAGGTGTTCTTTCAGGCGAGCAACGAGCACGACGACTACCTGCTGACCCAGTTGGAGGAGCTTCGCGAAACCTGGCTCGAGACCTGCGAGGCGGTCGGGCTGACTGACGAACTGCCGCTGACTGTCGTGCGCGAAGCCTGGCTCGCCGGGCTGGATCAGGGCCGTTTGTCGCAACGATTCCTCGCCGGTGCGGTGAATTTCTGCACCTTGATGCCGATGCGTGCCATTCCTTTCAAGCTGGTATGTCTGCTGGGCATGAACGACGGCGATTATCCGCGCGCGCAGCCGCCGCTGGACTTCGATCTGATGGGCAGCGATTACCGACCTGGGGATCGCTCACGACGTGAAGACGATCGTTACCTGTTACTCGAAGCGCTGTTATCCGCACGCACTCAGCTCTATATCAGTTGGGTCGGTCGCAGCATTCGCGACAACAGCGAACGACCTGCCTCGGTGCTCATCGGCCAGTTGCGCGATCACCTCGCCAGCGGCTGGCGTTCAATCGACCCAAGCCAGGATCTGTTAGACGCGCTGACCGAAGAACATCCCCTGCAACCTTTCAGCGCCCGCTATTTCCACGAAGGCGAGCAACTGTTCAGCTACGCCAGCGAGTGGCAGGTGTTGCATCAAGAGAAAGCGCAGCTAAGTGAAGCACCCTTACTCGCGCCATATGTTCAAGAGGAACCGCTGACGCTGGCATTGCTGCAGGACTTTCTGCGGAACCCGGTTCGGCATTTTTTCACTCAACGCCTGAAGGTGTATTTCGAGGCCGCGCAAGCACCGCTGGCCGATGAAGAACCTTTTGTGCTGGACGCGCTGCAGCGCTACACGCTCAGCGACAGCTTGCTGGAAGCCGCACTCAGCCAGCCGGACAATATCGATCAGGCGCTGCAAGCCCGGGCGCTGCGCCTGCAAAACAGTGGTCTGCTGCCTATGGCCGGTTTTGGCGAATGCCTACAGCATGAACTGATCGGACCGCTACCGGATCTTCTGCAGCGTTATCAACAGTTGCTGACGTTATGGCCGACGCCATTGACCAGTGCGATCCCGGTCAGTCTCGACCTGCAGGGTTCGCGGCTGGAGGGCTGGCTCGCAAACCTGCATCAACGCGCCGATGGCGGTCTGCTGTCGGTCACGACCATTCCCAACAGCATCGGCTCGATCAAAACTCGCAAGTGGCATCGGCTGACCAAATCGTGGGTTACCCATCTGGTCGCCTGCGCCAGCGAGCATGCGCTGACCACGGCATTGGTCGCCAGTGACGACACGTTGTTGCTGGAGCCAATGGAGCGAGACCGAGCGTTGCGTTTGCTCGGTGACCTGCTTCTTGCCTGGCAATCAGGCATGCGCCAACCCTTGCCGATTGCGATAAAAACCGCGTTCGCCTGGTTGTCTCAAACTGACCCGGTCAAAGCCGAAGCCGCTGCGCGAAAAGCCTATGACGGTGACGGCCAGACCAGCAACGGCGAGCGGCGTGAAAGCCCGGCACTGCTCCGGCAATATCCCGATTTCGATGCACTGTTGGCAGACGAAACCTTCACCGGCTGGTGCGACGCGTTGTACCGCCCATTATTCGAAGCGCCGTGGCGTTCCTTGTCCAGCGAAGGTGCGCGCGCATGAGTACCAAAACACCGTTGGCTCTGGCCTTCCCGTTGCGCGGCAGTCAGTTGATCGAGGCAAGCGCCGGCACCGGCAAAACCTTTACGATCTCGGCACTTTATCTGCGGCTGATTCTCGGTCATGGCGGGGAGACAAGCGGTTTCGCACGCGAACTGCTGCCGCCGCAGATCCTCGTAGTGACGTTTACCGACGCTGCCACCAAAGAGCTGCGTGAACGCATTCGGACACGCTTGGCTGAGGCCGCGCGGTTCTTCCGCGACGAAATTGTTGCCCCGGACGGACTGATCGCCGAGCTGCGCGAACAGTTCGATCCGCAGCAATGGCCGGGCTGTGCCAACCGCCTCGATATCGCCGCGCAGTGGATGGACGAAGCCGCCGTCTCGACCATTCACAGCTGGTGTCAGCGCATGCTGCGTGAGCATGCCTTCGACAGTGGCAGCCTGTTCACGCAGTCGCTGGAAACCGATCACAGCGATTTGCTCGGCGAGGTGCTGCGCGATTACTGGCGACTGTTCTGTTACGCGATGCAGGGCGATGCGCTGAACTGGGTGCGCAGCAACTGGGGTGGCCCCGCAGCGTTGTTGCCTCGCGTACGTGGCTTGTTCGCCAGCGAGCGTGACACCGATGAAGGCAAGGTGCCTGCGGAGCTGATCGCCGAATGTTTGCTGGAGCGGCGAGCAGCATTGGTCGAACTGAAAGCGCCTTGGCGTGATTGGGCAGACGAACTGCTCGCGCTCTGCCATGAAGGCGTGGCCAGCAAAACCGTCGATGGCCGCAAGATGCAGGCGCGTTATTTCGAGCCCTGGTTCGACAAGCTCAAGACCTGGGCCGCAGACGAGGCGCTTGAGCAGCTGGACATTGGCACCGGCTTCACCCGTCTGACACCCGAAGGCATGGCCGAGGCCTGGAAAGGCCAGGCCCCGAGTCATCCGGGGCTGGACGCCATGTCCGCACTGAAGTCGAGCCTCGACGCATTGCCGACGCCCGATGCCGCTGTTCTGCAACACGCTGCCAAGTGGGTCGGTGCACGCTTCGAAGAAGAGAAGCGTCGCCGCGCAGAAATGGGATTCGACGACATGCTGTTGCGTCTGGATGCCGCGCTGCAATCGGAGGGCGGCGAGCGTCTGGCAACGCTGATCCGCGAGCAGTTCCCGGTCGCGCTGATCGACGAATTCCAGGACACCGACCCGGTTCAGTACCGCATCTTCGAGAGCATTTACCGCATCGAAGACAATCACCCTGACACCGGCCTGTTCCTGATCGGCGACCCCAAGCAGGCGATCTATGCCTTTCGTGGTGCCGACATCTACACCTATCTGCGCGCACGTCAGGCCACTACCGGCCGTTTGCATACACTAGGCACCAACTTCCGCTCCAGCCACGGCATGGTCACAGCGGTTAATCACGTATTCGAACGCGCCGAGTCCCGAGAGCAAGGACGCGGCGCGTTTTTGTTTCGCGAGAAAACCGGCGAAAACCCGGTGCCGTTCCTCCCGGTCGAGTCTCAGGGGCGCAAGGAAACGCTGCGGATTGCCGGGCAAGACGTCGCGGCACTGAATGTCTGGCTATTGTCTGGCGATCAGCCGCTGTCCGGCGCGGTCTATCGCCAGCAAATGGCCGCGGCCTGTGCCAGTCAGATCACCGCACTGCTCAATGGCGGGCAGACCGGCAGCGCTGGTTTCGTTCAGGAAGATGACTTCAGAGGTCTGCGTCCTTCGGACATCGCGATCCTCGTCCGCGACGGTAAAGAGGCCCAGGCCGTACGCGCCGAACTCGCCGCCAGAGGGGTGCGCAGCGTTTATCTCTCGGACAAGGATTCCGTATTTGCCGCGCAAGAGGCGCACGACCTTCTGGCGTGGCTGAAGGCTTGCGCCGAACCCGATGTCGAACGCTCGCTCAAGGCTGCGCTGGCCTGCACCACCTTGAACCTGCCGCTGATCGAGCTGGAGCGCCTGAACCAGGATGAAATGGTCTGGGAAGCCCGGGTCATGCAGTTCCGCGGCTATCGCGAGCTCTGGCGCAAACAGGGCGTGTTACCGATGTTGCGCCGCCTGCTTCACGATTTCCATTTGCCGCAGACCCTGATGCAGCGCAGTGACGGCGAGCGCGTGCTGACCAACCTTTTGCACCTCTCGGAACTGATGCAGCAAGCCGCCGCTGAACTGGACGGCGAGCAAGCGCTGATCCGCCATCTGGCCGAGCTGCTGGCACTGTCCGGTCAGGCCGGTGAAGAGCAGATTCTGCGTCTGGAAAGCGACGAGCAACTGGTCAAAGTGGTGACCATCCACAAATCCAAGGGTCTGGAATATCCGCTGGTATTCCTGCCATTCATTTGCTCGGCGAAACCGGTGGATGGCAGCCGTTTGCCGCTGCATTACCACGACGCTGCGGGCAAGGCGCAGATCAGCCTCAAGCCGACTCCCGAGTTGATCGCCCTGGCTGACGATGAGCGTCTGGCCGAAGATCTGCGCCTTCTGTATGTCGCATTAACGCGCGCGCAGCATGCCTGCTGGCTGGGCGTCACCGATCTCAAGCGCGGCAATAACAACAGCTCGGTGTTGCACCTGTCGGCGTTGGGTTATTTGCTCGGTGGCGGTGCCGCTTTGGGCGAGTCCAGCGAATTGAATCGCTGGCTGCGGGATCTGCAGCAGGACTGCGCGGCGATTGGCATCGGCGAAATGCCTCAGCCCACTGATGAGCATTACCAGCCGCCGCGCAATGAAGCAGTGCTGCGAGCGACGCTACGGCCCAAGCGCAAAGCCAGTGAAAACTGGTGGATCGCGTCGTACAGCGCCCTGCGCATCAGCGACATAATGAGCATCGGCAGCGATGAAGCACCGGACAGTCCGCAGGCACAAAAGCTCTTCGACGACGAGCGCCTCGATCCCGACGCACCCCGCGAAATCATCAGCGGTGGCGCCGATATCCACCGTTTTCCCCGTGGCCCCAATCCCGGCACCTTTCTGCATGGCTTGCTCGAATGGGCGGGCGCTGAAGGTTTTTCGGTTACCCGCGAAGCGCTGGAAGATGCGATTGCCCGGCGTTGCAACCTGCGCGGCTGGCAAGGCTGGATTACCACGCTGACTGACTGGCTGCAGCATTTGCTCAAGTCGCCGTTGCCGATCGCTGGCGGGCAACCGCCGGTGGTTCTTGAGCAACTGAAGCAATACCGCGTCGAGATGGAGTTCTGGTTCGCCAGCCACAAAGTCGACGTGCTCAAGCTCGATGAACAGGTGCGCCAGCACACCCACAATGGCGTCGCCCGGGTGGCGGCGGAGCCGGTACAACTCAACGGCATGTTCAAGGGCTTTATCGACCTGACCTTCGAGCACGCTGGCCGTTATTACGTCGCCGATTACAAATCCAACTGGCTCGGCGTGGATGATCAGGCCTACACCGTGCAGGCGATGGAACAGTCGATCCTCGACAACCGTTACGACTTGCAATACGTGCTATATCTGCTGGCGTTGCATCGCCAGTTGCAGGCGCGGCTGGCGGATTACGATTACGACCGCCATGTCGGTGGGGCGCTGTATTTGTTTCTGCGCGGTACGCGTGCGGAAAATCACGGCGTGTACTTCGTGCGTCCACCACGGGAATTGATCGAACGCCTCGACCGGATGTTCCAGGGCAAACCCGAACCCAAGTCCGAGCCCGCCTGGGAACAGGGAGTCCTGCTATGAGCCGCACATTCGCCGATCTGCTGCCGACACCGCTGGAAGCGGACAGCCTGTCGAAACTCTCGCCGCTGACCCGCGCCGATGATTTGCTGTTGTTGCTTAGCCGTTGGGTCGAGCGCGGTTGGCTGCGCGCGCTGGACCGCGCCTTTGTCGCTTTTCTGTATGAACTCGAGCCCGAGACCGACCCGTTGGTGCTGCTGGCGGCGGCGTTGACCAGTCACCAGCTCGGCCATGGTCATGTGTGTCTGGATTTGTTCGAAACCCTCAAGGCGCCGGATTTTGCCCTGTCACTGCCGCCCGAAGGCGATGTGCAGGGCGGTGTGTTGTTGCTGCCTTCGCAATTGCTCGAAACGCTCGATGGAGCCCATTGGTGCAAAGTGCTGGCAAGCAGCTCGCTGGTCGCGCTGGCCGCTGATGCCAGTGACACAGCGCAGACACGCCCGTTGGTGCTGTCCTCGAAACGCCTGTACTTGCGCCGCTACTGGACCTACGAACGCCGCATCGATGCAGCGTTGCGCCAACGCTTGATGCAACAGGAGCCGACGCCAGATGACCTGCCGCAGCGCCTCAATGGATTGTTCGGCGGCGCGGAACCCGCAGCTGTCATCGATTGGCAGAAACTCGCCTGTGCTCTCGCTACGCGCAGCGCCTTCAGCATAATCACTGGCGGCCCGGGCACGGGGAAAACCACTACGGTGGTGCGCTTGCTCGCGTTGCTGCAGGCACCGGCCGTCGAGGCTGGCCATCCGCTGCGCATTCGTCTGGCCGCCCCGACCGGCAAGGCCGCTGCACGTTTGACCGAGTCGATCAGTCAGCAAGTGCAATCACTGCAAGTCGCCGAAGCGGTGCGCGCGGCGATCCCCAGCGATGTGACCACCGTGCACCGTTTGCTCGGCAGTCGACCGGGCACCCGGCATTTCCGTCACCATGCCGGCAACCGCCTGCCGCTGGATGTGCTGGTGGTCGACGAAGCTTCGATGATCGACCTGGAAATGATGGCCAACCTCCTCGACGCCATGCCGGCCCATGCGCGGTTGGTATTGCTGGGCGATAAGGATCAACTGGCCTCGGTAGAGGCCGGTGCGGTGCTGGGCGATCTGTGCCGTGACGCCGAGGGCGGTTGGTACAACCCGCAGACGCGGCAATGGCTGGAGTCAGTCAGTGGCGAGTCGTTGCAGGGCAGTGGTTTGCGTGAGGACCGCGACGGCACCCATCCGCTGGCGCAACAAGTGGTGATGCTGCGGCACTCGCGCCGCTTCGGCGAGGGCAGCGGCATCGGTCAGCTCGCGCGCCGGGTCAATCAGCAATTGGCCGATGAAGCGCGACAGTTGCTCGCGGCCGGCAGCTACGACGACGTGTATTCGCTGCCGCTCAAAGGCGAGCACGATCACAAGCTCGAACGCCTGCTGCTCGAAGGTCACGGCAATGGCCCGCAAGGTTACCGCCATTACCTGAGCGTACTGCGCGATCAGCGTCCACCATCGACGCGGCCTCTTGAGCATGCGGACTGGACGGATTGGGCGCGGGAAGTCTTGCAGGCGTTCGATACGTTCCAGTTGCTGTGCGCGGTGCGCAAAGGGCCGTGGGGCGTTGAAGGTCTGAACCAGCGCATCACCGCTGCGTTGCTCAAGGCGCGTCTGATCGAGAGCGATCAGCAGTGGTATGAAGGTCGGCCGGTGCTGATGACTCGTAACGACTATGGTCTGGGCCTGATGAACGGCGACATCGGCATCGCCCTGAAACTGCCCGAGCGTGAAGGCGCAGAGATCGGCAAAACCGTTCTGCGCGTGGCCTTCCCGCGTAACGATGGACAGGGCGGCGTGCGCTTCGTGTTGCCGAGTCGGCTCAATGATGTCGAAACCGTGTACGCCATGACGGTACACAAATCCCAGGGCTCGGAGTTCGCCCACACGGCGCTGATCCTGCCGGATGCGTTGAACCCCGTGCTGACCAAGGAACTGATCTACACCGGAATCACTCGCGCCCGGCACTGGTTCACCTTGATCGAGCCGCGTGCCGGTGTGTTTGAGGAGGCGGTGCTGCGCAAGGTCAAGCGGCTGAGCGGGCTGATGTTGGAGCTGGAGGAGGGTGCCGAGCTTCGGGGATGAACCGCTGGATGATCGGCAACGATTACTGACCAACCGGTCAGAGGCAGGCGCCTCGCTGGTGTTCTGGCGCTGTGCTATCGTTGCGGCATCATTTCGTTACGCTCCAAGAGAATCCCTCCATGAAGGTGGCCGTCTGGGCGACACAGCGTGTGGTGGCCTGCCAGCACGCATTGCTGATCGTTTTGCTCTGGTTGTTCACGGGCAGCGCCATCGCCCAAGCGCAAACCGGGCCGGCCGAGCAACGGGCCAAAGCGGTCACGCAAGTGGTGCTTGGCATTCTCAGCTATGCACGCTGGCCGGTGGAACCGGCGCAGTTGCGCCTGTGCATCGTCGGCCCCACCGAATACACCGATGACTTGGTCAAAGGCACCACCCAAGCCACGGGCCGGCCGGTGGCTGTGCGGCGTCTGCTGGCGGACAACCCGGGCATCGTCAGCGAATGCGATGCGGTGTACATCGGCAAGCTCACCGCCGATGAACGCAGTCGTCTGTTTGCATCGTTGATCGGGCACCCGGTGCTGAGCATCAGCGAAGCAGACGATCAATGCACCGTCGGCAGTCTGTTCTGCCTGCGCGTTGGCGATGAGCAAGTGTCATTCGAGGTCAATCTCGACTCCGTGGCTCGCAGTGGTGTGCGCATACACCCCAGCGTGTTGCAGTTGTCCCGTCGCAAAGCGGCAGCGCCATGAAGCTGTTCAGTTGGAAGGCTCGCCCCACTCTTGGCTCGGTCATCGGCCGTGGACATTTGATTGTCGCGCTGGTGGCGGTGGCGATGGCCAGTGTTTCGCTGACCTTGCTGGGCGTGCTGGCGCTGCGGGTGTATGCCGACCACAACCTGCATTTGATCGCCCGTTCGATCAGCTACACCGTCGAAGCAGCCGTCGTGTTCAATGACAAAGCGGCGGCAACCGAGGCGCTGGCGATCATCGCTTCCACGGAGGAAGTGGCAGACGCCCGAGTGCTGGACGCGCAAGGCCAATTGATCGCGCAATGGCAGCGCGCTGAGACCGGTTTGTTCTCCGAGCTGGAAATGCAGATCACCCGCGCCATTCTGGAAAAACCGGTCAGCCTGCCGATTGAGCATCAGGACCGTGAAATCGGTCGGGTCCTGCTCATCGGTCACGGCGGCAGCCTGATGCGCTTCCTGCTCAGCGGCCTGGCCGGGATTGTGCTCTGCACCGCGATCAGCGCCTGGGTCGCGCTTTATCTGGCGCGGCGGCAGTTGCGCGCGATCATCGGCCCGTTACACAGCCTCGCCGCCGTCGCCCACGCCGCCCGTAGCGAACGAGCGCTGGATCGGCGCGTGCCGCCGGCGCAAATCGCTGAACTGGATAACCTGGGCAACGACTTCAATGCCTTGCTCGGCGAACTCGAGTCGTGGCAAACCCATCTGCAAAACGAAAACGAAACTCTCGCTCACCAAGCGACCCACGACAGCCTCACCGGTTTGCCCAACCGCGCGTTTTTCGAAGGCCGCTTGATGCGCGCCTTGCGCAACGGCAAAAAACACGATGAGCGGGTCGCCGTGCTGTTTCTCGACAGCGACCGCTTCAAAGGCATCAACGATAACTTCGGCCACGCCTCGGGCGACGCAGTGCTGGTGGCGATCGCCAATCGAGTGCGAGCGCAATTGCGCGAGGATGATCTGGTCGCGCGGCTGGGTGGCGACGAGTTCGCCGTGCTGCTCGCGCCGCTGCACACGGTCGAAGACGCTGAGCACATCGCAGACAAGATTCTCGCCAGCATGGACATGCCGATCACCCTGCCCGGCGACAGCAGTGTAGTGACCTCGCTGAGTATCGGCATCGCCGTTTACCCCGATCATGGCGCCACGCCGGGTGCCTTGCTCAATGCAGCCGACGCGGCGATGTATCAGGCCAAGCGCCTGTCGCGCGGCGCGCAATTCACCGCCGGGTCGGAGCGCCCGGTCGATTCCGTTCACACCAGGAGCTGATGCCCGTGTTCAAACTTCCCTTTCGACTGTTTTCCGCATTGCTGCTGATCACCGCGCTGACCCTGAGCGGTTGCCAGACCGCCCCGCAAAAGGGCCTGACGCCGGCGCAGGTTGCCGTGCTCAAACAGCAGGGTTTCGAGTTGACCGACGACGGTTGGGAGTTCGGCCTGTCGGGCAAAGTGCTGTTTGGTAGCGATGTTGAAAGCCTGAACGCAGCCAGCACGGAAATCGTCGAACGCATCGGCAAGGCGCTGCTCGGCGTGGGGATCGAGCGCGTTCGGGTAGATGGCCACACCGATGCGTCGGGCAAGGAAACCTACAATCAGCAACTGTCGCTGCGTCGGGCCAAGAGCGTTGCCAACGTCCTCGGCACGGTCGGCATGAAGCCGGAAAACATCCAGCTGCAAGGCCTGGGCAGCAGCGAACCGGTGGCTTCCAACGACACCGCAGCGGGGCGCACGGAAAATCGCCGGGTGTCGATTGTGGTCAGCGCCGACTAATCGGCAAAGCGCATCTCCCGCGTTTCCCCCATCAACAGCGCCTGATTACGCTCAGTCACCTCGCGAATGTAATCCCACAACAAGGTAATCCGCTTCAACTTGCGCAAATCCTCCCGGCAGTACATCCAGAACTGCCGGGTGATGTCGATTTCCTCCGGCAACACCGGCAACAATCGTGGATCCTGCGCGGCGAGGAAGCACGGCAGGATCGCCAGCGAGCGCCCCTGCTGCGCGGCGACGTATTGCGCGATCACGCTGGTGCTGCGCAAGTTTGCGCTGGCGCCGGGCAGCACGTTGGCGAGGTAGAGCAGCTCCGAGCTGAACGCCAGGTCGTCCACATAACTGATGAATTGATGCTTGCTCAAGTCGGCCGGGCGGCGGATCGGTGGGTGTTTGTCCAGATAGTCCTGGGTTGCGTACAGCTGCAAACGGTAGTCGCAGAGTTTGCAGCAGACGTACGGCCCGTGCTCCGGCCGCTCGAGGGCGATGACGATGTCGGCCTCGCGCTTGGACAGGCTGATGAAGTGCGGCAGCGGCAGGATGTCCACCGAGATTGCCGGGTAGGCGTCGACGAAGTGGCTCAACTGCGGGGTGATGAAGAAACTGCCGAAGCCTTCGGTGCAGCCCATGCGCACGTGCCCGGACAGGGCAACGCCCGAGCCCGAGACTTGCTCGCAGGCCATGTGCAACGTGCTTTCGATCGACTCGGCATAACCGAGCAAGCGCTGGCCTTCAGTGGTCAGGACGAAACCGCTGGTGCGGGATTTTTCGAACAGCAATGTGCCCAGCGCCGCTTCCAGCGAGCTGATCCGTCGCGACACCGTGGTGTAGTCGACAGCCAGGCGTTTGGCGGCGGTGCTGGCCTTGCGGGTGCGGGCGACTTCAAGGAAAAACTTCAGGTCGTCCCAGTTCAGCGAGCCTAGCGAGGTGATGTTTTTTTGCATGATGGTCGGGCTTATATGTGCGTTCTTATTAGAAGTTTGCACATCTATACTCCAAAAACAGTCCGACAACCAATTCGTGACACACGCCTCATCTCAAGGCGAACCTTTCGCCTTGGCTCCTACGATAAAAACAAGTTCTGGAGACCAGCATGAACGCATCGCTTACGCCCAATGACACCACGCTGCAAAAGGTCAAACTGCTGATCGACGGCGAGTGGGTCGAGTCGCAGACCACCGAGTGGCACGACATCGTCAACCCGGCCACCCAGCAAGTGCTGGCCAAGGTTCCGTTCGCCACCGCCGCTGAGGTCGACGCCGCTGTCAGCGCCGCGCAGCGAGCGTTCCAGACCTGGAAACTGACCCCGATCGGCGCGCGGATGCGCATCATGCTCAAGCTGCAAGCGCTGATCCGCGAGCACTCCAAGCGCATCGCCGTGGTCCTCAGCGCCGAGCAAGGCAAGACCATTGCTGACGCCGAGGGCGATATTTTCCGAGGCCTGGAAGTGGTCGAGCACGCGTGCTCGATCGGCACCCTGCAAATGGGCGAGTTCGCCGAAAACGTCGCCGGCGGCGTCGACACTTACACCCTGCGCCAGCCGATCGGCGTCTGCGCTGGCATCACGCCGTTCAACTTCCCGGCGATGATTCCGCTATGGATGTTCCCTATGGCGATCGCCTGCGGTAACACCTTCGTGCTCAAGCCTTCGGAACAGGATCCGCTGTCGACCATGTTGCTGGTGGAGCTGGCGATCGAAGCGGGCGTCCCTGCTGGCGTGCTCAACGTGGTTCACGGCGGCAAGGATGTGGTCGACGGCCTGTGCACGCACAAGGACATCAAAGCCGTGTCGTTCGTCGGTTCTACCGCTGTCGGCACCCACGTTTATGACCTGGCCGGCAAACACGGCAAACGCGTGCAGTCGATGATGGGCGCAAAAAACCACGCTGTAGTGCTGCCGGATGCCAATCGCGAGCAAGCGCTGAATGCCTTGGTCGGTGCCGGTTTCGGTGCCGCCGGGCAACGCTGCATGGCCACGTCGGTGGTGGTGCTGGTCGGTGCCGCAAAACAGTGGCTGCCGGATCTGAAAGCGCTGGCGCAGAAACTCAAGGTCAACGCTGGCAGCGAGCCGGGCACCGATGTCGGTCCGGTGATTTCGAAAAAGGCCAAGGCGCGGATTCTCGAACTGATCGAAAGCGGCATCAAGGAAGGTGCCAAGCTTGAACTCGACGGTCGCGACATCAGCGTGCCGGGCTACGAGCAGGGCAACTTTGTCGGCCCGACCCTGTTCTCCGGGGTGACCACCGACATGCAGATCTACACCCAGGAAATCTTCGGCCCGGTGCTGGTGGTGCTGGAAGTCGACACCCTCGATCAGGCGATCGCGCTGGTCAACGCCAATCCGTTCGGCAACGGCACTGGCCTGTTCACCCAGAGCGGTGCGGCGGCGCGTAAATTCCAGACTGAAATCGATGTCGGTCAGGTCGGCATCAACATCCCGATTCCGGTACCGGTACCGTTCTTCAGCTTCACCGGCTCGCGCGGTTCGAAACTCGGCGACCTCGGCCCGTACGGCAAGCAAGTGGTGCAGTTCTACACGCAGACCAAAACGGTCACGGCGCGCTGGTTCGACGACGACAGCGTCAACGACGGCGTGAACACCACCATCAACCTGCGCTGAGGATTCGATCATGAAAATCGCATTTATCGGGCTGGGCAACATGGGCGCGCCGATGGCGCGCAACCTGATCAAGGCCGGCCACTCGCTGAATCTGGTCGACCTGAACAAAACCGTGCTGGCGGAACTCGAGCAACTGGGCGGCACCATCCGCGCTTCAGCCCGCGAGGCGGCGGAAGATGCCGAACTGGTGATCACCATGCTCCCGGCGGCTGTGCACGTGCGCAGTGTCTGGCTGGGTGAAGAGGGCGTGCTCGCCGGCATTCGCCAAGGCGTGCCGGCGGTGGATTGCAGCACCATCGATCCGCAGACCGCCCGCGACGTCGCAGCGGCCGCCGCCAAACACGGCGTGGCCATGGCCGATGCGCCGGTCTCCGGCGGCACTGGCGGCGCGACCGCCGGCACGCTGACCTTCATGGTCGGCGCCACCCCGGAACTGTTCGCCACCCTGCAACCGGTGCTGGCGCAGATGGGCCGCAACATCGTCCATTGCGGTGAAGTCGGCACTGGCCAGATCGCCAAGATCTGCAACAACCTGCTGCTGGCGATCTCGATGGTTGGCGTCAGTGAGGCGATGGCGTTGGGCGATGCGCTGGGGATCGACACCGGCGTGCTGGCCGGAATCATCAACAGCTCGACCGGCCGCTGCTGGAGTTCGGAGATGTACAACCCGTGGCCGGGCATCGTCGAAACGGCGCCGGCCTCGCGCGGTTATACCGGTGGTTTCGGCGCGGAACTGATGCTCAAGGATCTCGGGCTGGCGACGGAAGCGGCGCGGCAGGCGCACCAGCCGGTGGTGCTCGGCGCGGTGGCGCAGCAGTTGTATCAGGCGATGAGCCAGCGCGGTGACGGCGGGAAGGATTTCTCGGCGATCATCAACAGCTATCGCAAGCCGCAGTAATCGCGATTAGCCCTTGTGGTGAGGGGATTCATCCCCGTTGGGTTGCGCAGCAGCCCCCTGGATTGTGTCAGGTGAACCGCGTGCTCAGGGGTTGCGACTGCTGCGCAGTCGAGCGGGGATAAATCCCCTCGCCACAGTTTTTAGCAACGCCGGGACATTTGCCGGGAAATCACGTCGGGTGATTTCCCGGCTTTTTGCATCAGGCGAAGACGAAATACTTGCGCACGGTCTCGACCACTTCCCACGTGCCCTTCATGCCCGGCTCAACCACGAAGATATCGCCGGCGCGCAGGTGGATCGGCGCCATGCCGTCCGGGGTGATCACGCAGTAGCCTTCCTGGAAATGGCAGTACTCCCACTTCACATAATCGACGCGCCACTTGCCCGGTGTGCAGATCCACGTGCCCATGATCTTGCTGCCGTCTTCGCTGGTGTAGGCGTTGAGGTTGACGGTGTGCGGGTCGCCTTCGAGTTTCTCCCATTTGCAGGCGTCGAGTACCGGCAGCGGGTGAGTGTCGCGCAGAACGGTGATAGGGGCGGTCGCGGTCATGGGGACTCCGGGCAGGTGGACTTGAGAATTGAAGTCGCACCCTATAGCGCCCGGTTGTCGCTCAGTTGTCTGGGGTCGACATCGGAGTGCTCAGAAACGCGCAGCGATGAGCGCTTGTAACAATGCCTGGGCATAACCCGGCAGCGCGGCGAAGTCTCTCGCGCAGAGCATCAACGTGCGACGCGCCCATGGCTCATTCAGAATCACGCACTTGAACTGCTCGAGCATCGCGCGTTGGGCAGCGGCCAACGGCACGATGGCCAGGCCGGCGCCATGGGCGACCATGCGCATTGCGCCATCAAAGCCATCGGCGCGAATGCGCACCTGCATTCGTGCGCCGCTGTGCAGCGCCTGTTCTTCCAGATAAATCGCCAATGCGCTGTCGGCGCTGAGTCCGACAAAGTCGTGCTGCAACGCGTCGCTGAAACTGACCTCGGCGGCGTCAGACAACGGGTGATCGAGCGGCAGAATCAGCACCAGCGGATCGTCGCGAAACGCTTGAGTCTGTAAGCCGTTGGTGTCGACCGCGTCGGAGACGATGCCCAAGTCCGCTGCGCCTTCGCGCAAGGCATGGGTAATCCGCGCGCTGGGCAGCTCCTGTAGATCGATATCGAGGTTGGGATGGCTGCGCAGGAAATCCGCGAGCACTTCCGGCAGGTACTCGGTGATCGCCGTGGTGTTGCACAACAGCCGCACCTGACCTTTCACGCCCTGTGCGTAATCGGCCAGATCCTGCTGCATGCGATCGGCCTGTTGCAAAAGGATGCGCGCATGGCGGGCGAGGGCTTTGCCGGCAGGCGTCGGGGTGACGCCACGGCGGCCGCGCTCGAGGAATTCAGCGCCCAGCGAGGCTTCCATCGCGCGGATTCGGGCACTGGCGGCGGCGAGGGACAAGTGGCTGCGGGCGGCGCCGGCAGTGATGTTGCCGGTGTCGAGAATGTGCAGGTAGAGGCGCAGGTCGGTGAGGTCGAAGTGCATGGGTTTGCCTGTGGTTTTGCGGTGGCTGGGCTGGCCCTTTCGCGAGCAGGCTCGCTTCCACAGGGACTCATGTACAGCGCAGATCCCGTGTGGGAGCGAGCCTGCTCGCGAAGAGGCCAGATGCCTCAACGCCGATGTCAGCCTCTTGCACAGGAAGAGGCTGCCTCAGTATATGGCAGATTTTCCCCCAGCCCGGATCAGTGCACATTACCCCAATGCACACACTGACCGACTTCTACCAAACCCTCGGCCTGACCCTGTCCGTTCTGGTCATCGTCACCTTCCTCCTCGCCGGTACGGTCAAAGGCGTGATCGGCCTCGGCCTGCCCACTGTCGCGATGGGCCTGCTCGGTCTGGCTATGGCACCGGCGCAGGCAGCCGCGCTGTTGATCATCCCGGCGACCCTGACCAACCTCTGGCAACTGGCCTTCGGTGGCCATTTGAAAAGCTTGATCAAACGCCTCTGGCCGATGCTGCTGATGATCTTCCTCGGCACCGGCATCGGCACCCTGTGGATCGGCATGGCCGGCGGCCATTGGGTGGTGCGCGGACTTGGCGCGGCGTTGTTGCTGTATGCATTGAGCGGACTGTTTCTGCCGACTTTGCACGTCAACCCGCGTCATGAACGCTGGCTCGGCCCGCTGTGTGGCCTGATCACCGGCGTCATCACCTCCGCCACCGGCGTCTTCGTGATTCCGGCGGTGCCGTACTTGCAAGCGTTGGGGCTGAGCCGCGATGAACTGGTGCAGGCACTCGGCCTGTCCTTCACCGTCTCGACCCTGGCGCTGGCGCTCGGGCTGTTCTGGCACGGCGCACTCGGCGGTGGCGAATTGAGCGCCTCGCTGCTGGCGCTGATCCCGGCCATGCTCGGCATGTGGCTTGGCCAATGGTTGCGTCAGCGCATCAGTGCGATGCTGTTCAAGCGCGTGTTCTTTATCGGACTGGGCGCGCTCGGCGCCCATTTGCTGATCAGCGGCTAGCCGAGGATTCGCTGAGCATGTCGATCGCGCGAATATCGAAATCGCGCTCCAGATAGTCCATGCGCCTAGCGAAAAACGCTTTCATGTGCGGCAATGCCGAGTGCTCATCCAGATGCGCCTGGCTGGCCCAGATCTCGTAGAAGATAAACAGCGTCGGATCCTGCTGGTCGCGCAGCATGTGGTACTCGATGCAGCCCGGTTCGGCGCGGCTCGGCTCCACGTAAGCACGGAACAGCGCTTCGAATTCGGCGGCTTTTTCCGGGCGGGTCTTGGCGTGCAGGATGAAACCCTGGCGTTCACTCATCACAACTCCCTCGAATGCAGAAAGCGGCGATGCTACGGCAACAATTGGTGATCGATTCGTGCGTTTTAATCAAATGTATTTTGCGCCGACGTGGCTGTTTCCGCGCGAGATCGATGGTTAATCTGCCGCCATTCCAATTCCTGTTTCAATCCAGCCTTGAAGGCTGCGCCGAGGTTTTCCGATGAAGAAAGTGCTGTTGCTCAATGGCGGTAAAAAATTCGCCCACTCCGATGGCCGCTATAACACTACCCTGCACGAAACCGCGCTGAGCGTGCTCGATCGCGGCGGTGTCGACGTCAAGACCACGTTTATCGACGAGGGCTATGACGTTGCCGAAGAAGTGGCCAAGTTCCTCTGGGCCGACGTGATCATTTATCAGATGCCGGGCTGGTGGATGGGCGCGCCGTGGACGGTGAAAAAGTACATCGACGAAGTCTTCACCGAAGGCCACGGCAGCCTCTACGCCAGCGACGGTCGCACCCGTTCCGATGCTTCGCAGAAGTACGGCAGCGGCGGTCTGATTCAGGGCAAGCAATACATGCTGTCGCTGACCTGGAACGCGCCGCAGCAAGCCTTCGATGACCCGACGGATTTCTTCGAAGCCAAAGGCGTGGACGCCGTGTACTTCCCGTTCCACAAGGCCAACGAATTTCTGGGCATGACCGCGCTGCCGACCTTCCTCTGCGTTGACGTAATGAAGCGTCCGAACATCGACAATGATGTAGTGCGCTATGAGCAGCATCTGACTGAGGTGTTTGGCCTCAAGGCTTGATGGGTTTCGGGCTACTATCCGGGTACAGCAAAAGATCGCAGCCTGCGGCAGCTTCTACAGGGGGCATGGCTACAGGCTGCGATCGGCGATTCCAGCGAGGACACCCGTGAAAGCCAGATCCGATGAGTTGCAGATTTTCGTCTGCGTGATCGAGTGCGGTTCGATTTCCGCCGCCGCCGAGCAGGTCGGCCAGACGCCGTCGGCCGTCAGTCGCACGCTGTCGAAGCTCGAAGCCAAGCTCGACACCACGCTGATCAACCGCACCACGCGGCGCATGGACCTGACCGAGGAGGGCAAGTATTTCTTCGAACAGGCCAAGCTGATTCTCGACCAGATGGATCAACTCGAAGAGCGTCTGTCTTCGCGCCAGCAAACTCCGTCCGGACGCCTGCGCATCAACGCCGCCTCGCCGTTCATGCTCCACGCCATCGTCCCCTACATCGACGAATTCCGGCAGCTGTATCCGGACATTCAGCTCGAACTCAACAGCAACGACCTGATCATTGACCTGCTGGAACAAAGCACCGACGTCGCCATCCGCATCGGCACCCTCGCCGATTCGACGCTGCATGCGCGTTCGCTCGGTTGCAGCCCATTAATGATCGTCGCCAGCCCCGCCTATTTGAAAAAGCACGGCGCGCCACGCCAAGTGGCGGACTTGAGCGAACACACGTTGCTCGGCTTTACCCAGAACGAAGGCCTCAACCAATGGCCGCTGCGCTATGTGCACGGCGACCGCTGGCCGATCAACCCGGTGATCAGCGCTTCCAGCGGCGAAACCGTGCGCCATTTGGCGCTGGAGGGGCAGGGCATTGCCTGCCTGTCGCACTTCATGACCATCGACGACATCCGTGCCGGGCGCCTGAAAGTCCTGCTCGGTGAATTCAACAGCGGCTACCGCCAGCCGATCAACGCCGTGTACTACCGCAACTCGCAACTGGCGTTGCGCATTCAGTGTTTCCTCGACTTTATCCAGGGCAAACTCGCCGCCTACGCCAGCGCCGAATTCAAAGACTGATTCGTGATCCCTGCGCAAGAGTGAATTGGCCGAGGGCGGGTTTTTCGCCTGAGTTCATCGGCCGATACTCGCTGCATCACTTATTCACGCAGGGAGTTCCTCCATGAACGTATTCGTTACCGGCGCGGCCGGTTTTATCGGCGGTTCCATCGCCACCGGCCTGGTGCAGGCCGGGCACAACATCACCGGCCTGGTGCGCAGCGCCGAGCAGGCTGATGAGCTGAAAGCACTGGGCATGAACGCGGTAATCGGCACCCTCGATGACAGCCAATTGCTGGCGCAACAGGCCCGCGCTGCCGATGCCGTCATTAACGCTGCCAGCAGCGACCATCGCGGTGCGGTGGAAGCGTTACTCGACGCTTTGCGTGGCTCGAACAAAGTCTTTCTGCACACCAGCGGTTCGAGCATTGTCGGCGACGCTTCCGGCGGCAAATCCAGCGATGACATTTACTATGAGGACAACCTGCCGGAGCCGACTGTCGACAAGGCCGATCGCGTAGCCATCGACAACCTCGTGCTCGCGGCGGCGCAGGATGGCGTGAACTCGGCGGTGATCTGCAACACCCTGATCTATGGCCACAGCCTGGGCGTCAACCGCGACAGCGTGCAACTGCCGCGACTGCTGAAACAGGCGCGCAAAAGCGGCGTCGTTCGCCACGTCGGAACAGGGCAGAACATCTGGTCCAACGTGCACATCGAAGACGTCGTCGCCCTGTATCAGCTGGCGCTGACCAAAAACGTGCCCGGCACTTTCTACTTCGTCGAGAGCGGTGAAGCCTCGTTCATCGACATGACCACCGCCATGGCCGAAGCCCTCAATCTGGGCAAACCGCAAGACTGGCCATTGCAAGACGCCGAAGCCGAATGGGGCTACGAAATGGCCAACTACGGCCTCGGTTCCAACAGCCGCGTACGCGGCAAACACGCCCGCGACCTGCTGGGCTGGACGCCGAAGCGCACGTCGGTGGTGGAATGGATTCGTAACGAAATGGTGTGAGTCCAGCGCGCACCGAGTGAAGCCATTCGCGAGCAGGCTCGCTCCCACAGGTTGACCGCGTTCTGCCTGAACGAATGTGATCAAAAACTGTGGGAGCGAGCCTGCTCGCGAATGCGTCGTGTCAGTCAAATGATCTTGTTTTGACCCACCGCAATCGCGAGCGGGCTCACTCCTACAACTTGACTGCGTTCTGACTGGAGGAATGCGATCAAAACTGTGGGAGCGAGCCTGCTCGCGAAAGCGGTGGGTCAGTCAATGAAGAGGGTGAATGTGAAGCGGTCTCGCGAGCAGGCTCGCTCCCACAGAGTTAAGTGGAGATTTGAAATGCCATGAAAATCCCGCCCTCCGATTTTCATTAATCACGACACGCCATACCCATCAGCGACACACCTTGTCTCTCCACGAAAATTACTTTCATGCGGTTTGAAAACTCTATCTCGAAATGATTTATGAGTTTCACAACCCATTCGAACGTGACCCTTTCGAGGAGTACCGCATGACGCCTTCCCTCGGCTATTGGCTGCTGGTCTACGCCGCCGTGGCCATCATCGCGCTGATCGTGTTGATCGCCCGTTACCGGCTCAATCCGTTCATTGTCATCACCCTGATTTCCCTGGGCCTTGCGCTGGTGGCCGGGATGCCGCCGTCGGCGGTGGTCGGTGCGTATGAGGCGGGTGTCGGCAAGACGCTGGGGCATATTGCGCTGGTGGTGGCGTTGGGAACGATGCTCGGCAAGATGATGGCCGAGTCCGGCGGGGCCGAGCAGATGGCGCGCACGCTGATCGAGAAATTCGGTGAGAAGAACGCGCACTGGGCGATGGTCTGCATCGCGTTTCTGGTCGGCTTGCCGCTGTTCTTTGAAGTCGGTTTCGTCTTGCTGGTGCCAATCGCTTTCACCGTGGCGCGCCGCGTTGGTGTGTCGATTCTGATGGTCGGGCTGCCGATGGTCGCCGGCCTTTCGGTGGTGCATGCGCTGGTGCCGCCGCACCCGGCGGCGATGCTCGCGGTGCAGGCCTATCAGGCCTCGGTCGGGCAGACCTTGCTGTACGCGATCGCGATCGGCATTCCGACCGCAATCATCGCCGGCCCGCTGTACGCGAAATTCATCGTGCCGCGCATTCAATTGCCGGCGGACAATCCGCTGGAAAAGCAATTTCTCGAGCGCGAGCCGCGCGACAAATTGCCGGGTTTCGGCATTACGATGGCGACCATTCTGCTGCCGGTGGTGCTGATGTTGATCGGCGGCTGGGCTAACCTGATTTCCACCCCCGGCAGCGCGTTCAACCAGTTCCTGCTGTTCATTGGCAACTCGGTGATCGCGCTGTTGCTGGCGACTTTGCTGAGCTTCTGGACGCTAGGGATTGCCCAAGGTTTCAACCGCGAATCGATCCTCAAGTTCACCAACGAATGCCTCGCGCCCACCGCCAGCATCACCTTGCTGGTCGGTGCTGGTGGCGGCTTGAACCGGATTCTGGTGGATGCCGGCGTCACCGATCAGATCGTCGGCCTCGCTCACGAATTTCACCTGTCGCCACTGATCATGGGCTGGTTGTTCGCTGCGCTGATGCGGGTTGCCACTGGCTCGGCCACCGTGGCGATGACCACCGCATCGGGCGTTGTTGCGCCGGTGGCCATCGGTCTGGGTTATCCACATCCTGAGCTTTTGGTGCTGGCGACCGGCGCGGGCTCGGTTATCTTTTCCCACGTCAACGACGGCGGCTTCTGGTTGATCAAGGAATACTTCAACATGACGGTCGCGCAGACGTTCAAGACCTGGACCGTGCTCGAGACGCTGATTTCGCTGGTCGCTTTCGCGCTGACCGTCGGCCTTTCCTACCTGCTGTAACCGGAGCCCGCCGCCCATGGACATCCTCTACCAGATCCGCGCCCGCCAGGATTCCTTCAGTGCCGGCGAGGGGCGCATTGCGCGGTTGATGCTCGACGATGTCGGCTTTGCCGCCAGCGCCAGCCTCGAAGACCTCGCACAACGCGCCGAGGTCAGCACCGCCACGCTGTCGCGC
This sequence comes from Pseudomonas sp. Sample_14, assembly GCF_004307515.1. Lineage (NCBI taxonomy): Bacteria > Pseudomonadati > Pseudomonadota > Gammaproteobacteria > Pseudomonadales > Pseudomonadaceae > Pseudomonas > Pseudomonas sp. Sample_14. The sequence goes on from NZ_RCOC01000071.1 coordinate 22,981, forward strand.
TTTGCCCGCACGGTCGGCTGCCGCGACCTGCGTGATCTACGTCTGCAACTGGCCCAGGCCAGCGGCGTTGGCAGCCGGTTTCTCGACCCGGCGGGCACGCCCGAGCAGTCGGCGTTCTACGGGCAGATTGTCGGCGACATCGAAACCACGCTGCGCCAGCATTTGGCCGGTTTCGATGAATCGCGCTTCGCCGACGCAGTGAAATTGCTCAGCCAGGCGCGGATGATTCACGCGTTCGGCATGGGTGGTTGCTCGACCCTGTGCGGCGATGAATTGCAGGTGCGTCTGGTGCGCCTCGGTTACCCGATTGCGGTGTGTCATGACGCGGTGATGATGCGCGTGACCGCCGCCAGTCTGAACGCCGAGCAAGTGCTGATCGCCTGCTCGCTGACCGGCATCACCCCGGAGCTTTTGGAAACCGTGGAGCTGGCGCGCAATTACGGCGCGCGCATCCTCGCCATCACTCGCGGCGATTCACCACTGGCGGAACTGGCCGACGTCGTGCTGCCGCTGCAAGGCGCGGAAACCTCGTTCATCTACAAACCGACGGCGGCGCGCTACGGCATGCTGCTGGCCATCGACGTGCTCGCCACCGAACTGGCGCTGGCCAGCCCTGAAGACAATCAAGAACGTCTGCGGCGAATCAAACTCGCCCTCGACGAATACCGTGGCGGCGACGATCACCTGCCGCTGGGAGACTGACATGCAGTGCGACACCCTGATCCGCAACGCGCTGGTTATCGACGGCAGCAACACGCCCGGCTATAAGGCCGACGTGGCAATTCTCAATGGCCGCATCGAGCGCATCGGCGATCTGCCTGACGCCCGCGCCAGCGAAGAAATCGACGCTGCCGGCCGGGTGCTGGCGCCGGGTTTCATCGACGTGCACACCCACGACGACACCGTGGTCATCCGCCAACCCGAGATGTTGCCCAAGCTCAGCCAGGGCGTGACCACGGTGATTGTCGGCAATTGCGGCATCAGCGCTTCGCCAGTGAGTTTGAAGGGCAATCCGCCGGACCCGATGAACCTGCTCGGCACTGCCGCAGCGTTTGTTTATCCATGTTTCAGCGACTACCGCGCCGCCGTCGAAGCGGCCAATCCCACGTTGAACGTCGCCGCGCTGGTCGGCCACACGGCGCTGCGCAGCAATCACCTCGAGGATTTGTTCCGCACTGCAACGCCCGGCGAAATCACTGCCATGCGCGCGCAGTTGCGCGACAGTCTCGAGGCCGGCGCGTTGGGTTTATCCACAGGCCTGGCCTACGCCAGCGCCTTCAACGCGTCCGCCGATGAAGTCATGCAACTGACCGAAGAACTGACGGCGTTCGGCGCGGTGTACACCACCCATCTGCGCAGCGAATTCGCCCCGGTATTGGAGGCGATGGACGAAGCATTTCAAATCGGCCGACACGCGCAGTCGCCGGTGATCATTTCCCACCTCAAATGCGCCGGCGTCGGTAACTGGGGACGCAGTCCGCAATTGCTCGCAGCGCTGGAAGAGGCAGCGAAAACCCATCCGGTCGGCTGCGATTGCTACCCGTACGCGGCGAGTTCCTCGACCCTGGATTTGAAGCAGGTCACCGACGCCCACCGCATCACTATTACCTGGTCGACGCCGCACCCGGAAGTCAGCGGGCGCGACCTGATTGACATCGCAGGCGAATGGAAACTGTCGCTGGAAGAAACCGCGAAACGTCTGCAACCGGCGGGCGCGGTGTACTACGGCATGGACGAGGCCGATGTCAGAAGAATCCTCGCCCATCCGCTTTCGATGGTCGGCTCTGACGGACTGCCCGAAGACCCGTTCCCGCATCCGCGCCTGTGGGGCGCTTTCCCACGGGTGCTGGGCCATTTCAGTCGCGACGTTGGCCTGTTTCCCCTGCACACCGCCGTGCACAAGATGACCGGCCTGTCGGCGGCGCGTTTTGGCTTGCAGGAAAGGGGCGAGATTCGTGAAGGACATTGGGCGGATCTGGTGTTGTTTGATCCGGCGACCGTGCGTGACGTGGCCGATTTCAACGATCCGCAGCGGGCGGCGCAGGGGATTGACGGGGTTTGGGTCAACGGCGTGTTGAGTTATCGCGATGGACAGGCGAATGGGGCGAGGGCAGGGCGGTTTCTTGCGCGACAGGGCGACCTGCGCGACCACTTTCGTTAAGGATTCGTGGTGTGCGTCACAGTGATGGCACATTGCAATTAAAGAAAGCCATCCACAAGCCGATTTGCTGACATCCTCCCCGTCTACACTGTGGGGCCAATCAGTCAGGGAGCACCCCATGAGCTTCGGCAAAACCACCCCGATCCTGCGGATCTTCGATGAGGCCAAGGCTGTCGAGTTCTACGTCGATTTTCTCGGTTTCAAGATCGACTGGCAGCATCGCTTCGAAGCGAATTTTCCGCTGTATCTGCAGGTGTCACGGGGCGAGTGTGTGCTGCATCTGTCCGAGCATCACGGCGATGCCTGCCCTGGTTCGGCGCTGCGTATCGAGACCGATGAGCTGGAGGCGTTTCAGCAGCAGTTGATGGCCAAGGATTACAAGTTCTCGCATCCGCAGATTCAGGCGATGCCGTGGGGGAGTCAGGACATGACGATCGCCGATCCGTTTGGCAATCGGTTGGTGTTTACCAATGCGATCAGTCTTTGAATTTAGCGCCAGAGATCAAAAGCCCCTCACCCTAGCCCTCTCCCGGAGGGAGAGGGGACCGATTGCGGGATGCTCGGGAGTTACGCCGACCTGAATGTTCTGTGCTGAATCCATAATCGAATTGAATGCATGGCGTCGAATCCATAATCGACTCGGTCTTTCAGGTCGACGGACAGCGCAAGACAACCGGGTCGGCTCCCTCTCCCTTGGGAGAGGGCTGGGGTGAGGGGCAACCCCTGACACCCCACAAAAACCAGCCCACACCAAATTCCTCAAAAACCCTCAATCAGTCGGCACCAACCGATCCAGCACCCGATTCACTGCCATCTCCGCGACCATCACAATCTGCGCGATGCCCTGCAACGTCTTGCGCTGCGAGCCGTTCACCAGCCCCGCCTGATCGTTGAGCATCACCGTCGCCGACCCTAGTGTTTCGCAGGCGTCGGCCAACAGCGATTCGTTGTCGGCGTCGGGATTGGCCATGTACAGCGTGTTGGACTTGTAGGGCGGGGCCATGAATTCGGCGCTGGATGGGCCGAGGTAATGGTCGAGGGCGCGGTCGGCGGCTTCGTGGAATTTCTTTGAGCCGGCGGATTCGTAGGGGGATGCCGAGTCGGTGGGTGGCGGGTTTGGGGTTACTTTGAACATGAATGCTTGCCTCTTATGAAGCTGCATCCGTTTCGCCGCTAAGCAAAGGGAGGCAGCTGTGCGCAAGTTAGCGGACCGGTAAGCATTCAACCCGGTGCATCCGAAGATGCCATGCGCACAGCCACCATCGAGTGCAGGCGTGAGCCTGACTGGATTGGACTTGTACAACCGGAATGCTGTCCGAGCCGCTAAGCTCGATCACTGAGAAATCAGTGACCGAATCAAGTTAACGGCAGGCCCCAAGGCGCACAAGCCGGCGGATTCTGGCGCAGGCGTAGGCAGCGGCGCAAGGAATTGTGGGTGGTTTCGCTGAATGTCTGGCGGCTTTAAACGGTTGTGCCAAGACGTGTTTAATCGGTGTGGCGAATGACGCCTTCGCGAGCAGGCTGGCTCCCACAGGGGATCTGCGGTGAACTCGGAAATGCAGACAACCGAGAACTACTGTGGGAGCGAGCCTGCTCGCGAAGAGGCCATCAGCATCACCGCCGATTCCGCAACCGAAACTCCCCCGGCGGCATCCCGCGCCAGCTCTTGAACGTGCGATGAAACGAGCGCGGTTCGGTAAAACCCAGATACTGCGCAATGTCCTGAACCGGCAACGTGCTATTGAGCAAGTAGTGCTCCGCCAACTCCTGACGCAGCTCATCAAGAATCTGCTGATACGACGTCCCGACCTGCTGCAACTGCCGCTGCAACGTGCGCACCGAAACGCTGAGCTGTTCGGCCACTTGCTCCTTGCGCGGCAAGCCCTCCTTGAGCAAACCGCGCAGAATGTTTTTCACCTGCTGCGCCAGCGACGCATCTTCCAGCGTCGCCAGCAAACCCATCGCGTGTTCTTCCAGGGTTCGCAGCAATTGCGCATCGGCCTGGCGCAGCGGCAACTGCAAATAAGCCAGCGGCACCACCAGCGCCGAATACGCCTGATCGAATAGCACCGGGCAACCAAAAAACGTCTCGTACTCGGCCAGCGTCACCGCATCCGGCCGCGCATGCTCCAGCCATACGCAGGCCGGCGACAGCTGCGTGTCGGCGATCCAGCGCGCGTAGTGCAGCCAGGAACCGAGCACGTTTTCCACCAGATGCCGACGAATCCGTGGCCGCTGGTAACGGCAGGCCCAGATCAGATGCACGTGCTCGCCCTGCACCTCGGCGCGGCTGACGCCCATGTCGCCGACGAGTTTTTCGAACGGCATGATCCGGCTCATCGCATCGCCCAGCGTCGCGCAATTCATGGTGATGTAACCGAGCACGCTCCACGAATTGGGCAGGACGAAATTCGCCGCATGCAGCCCGAACAACCCATCGCCCGAGTGCTCGCAGAAATAATCCAGCAAGCGCTCGTGAACCTCACCCGGCAGGCGCAAGGTGTTGTCGCTCAACTGCTGCGCCTGCAACCCGGCCGCCGCCAACGCAGGCTCGATGGCCATGCCCAACTGTTCGGCATGACGCAGGTATTTGAGCAGCGGCGGAACGGAAGTGAAGCCGAGCGATGGCATGGTCGCGGTCCTTTGATCGACGGCGCGTGAGCGAATGAATGCCGCAAGGTAAGTGGATTGCACGGCGAAAGTAAATGCCCGGACGTTTGGCGCCATTCGCTACATGATCTGGCCGGATGCGACCGTGACAGATCTCCAGCGCTGACTAGTATGCAAGCTTGATCCAACGGCAGAAAAAGGACACACGCATGCGACGCTGGAACGGCTGGGGAGAGGCAGGCACGGTGGTCGAACTGCCGGCCCAGGGCGCGACATTTCTCCACGAACGCTTGGGCGCTGGCCGCGCATTGCCCGATGCGACATTGGCAGCGGCGTTGACGCAAGTGCCGACCTCGCGCCTGGTGCCGCACCGCTTGTACAGCATCGATACTCACGATCGCCTGCTGCACGCGCGCGGCCAGAGCCTGCCGGACTGGCTGGCGTTGCGCGAAGGCGCGCTGGGTACTTATCCCGATGCCGTGGCGTTTCCTGAAACGGCCGAACAGATCCGCCAATTGTTGGCCCTCGCCCATGATCAGGATCTGTGCCTGATTCCCTACGGCGGCGGGACATCGGTGGCCGGACACATCAATCCACCAAACTCCGCGCGCCCAGTGCTGACGGTGTCGCTGGCGCGGATGAATCGCCTGACCGACCTCGACGAACAAAGCCTGCTGGCGACATTCGGCCCCGGCGCCAGCGGGCCGCAAGTGGAAAGCCAGTTGCGTGCGCGCGGCTACACGCTGGGGCATTTTCCGCAGTCGTGGGAGCTGTCGACCCTGGGCGGTTGGGTGGCCAGTCGTTCCAGCGGCCAGCAGTCGTTGCGCTACGGGCGGATCGAGCAATTGTTTGCCGGCGGCACCCTGGAAACGTTCGCCGGGCCTCTGCAGATTCCAACCTTTCCCGCGTCGGCGGCAGGTCCCGATCTGCGTGAAATGGTGCTCGGTTGCGAGGGCCGTTTCGGGATCATTTCCGAGGTCAAAGTGCGAGTCAGCGCGTTGCCGGCGGACGAACGTTTCTACGGTGTGTTCCTGCCCGACTGGCCGCAGGCGCTGCAAGCAATCCGGCAACTGGCGCAGGCGCGCGTACCGCTGTCGATGCTGCGCCTGTCCAACGCGGTGGAAACCGAAACGCAACTGGCGCTGGCCGGCCATCCGCAGCAGATCGCCTGGCTGGAAAAGTACCTCAAGCTGCGCGGCGCCGGCGACGGCAAATGCCTGCTGACCTTCGGCGTCACCGGCAATCGCCAGCAAAACGCACTGTCGCTGAAACACGCGCGCCAGCATCTGAAAGCCTTCGGCGGCGTATTCACCGGCACGCTGCTGGGCAAGAAGTGGGCGCAGAACCGCTTCCGTTTTCCTTACCTGCGCGAGAACCTGTGGAACGCCGGTTACGTGGTGGACACCCTCGAAACGGCCACCGACTGGAGCAACGTCGACCACTTGCTCAGCCTGATCGAAAACAGCCTGCGCGATGCCCTGGCCGCCGAGGGCGAGCGCGTGCATGTGTTTACTCATCTCTCGCACGTTTACGGCGAAGGATCGAGCATTTACACCACCTACGTGTTTCGCCCGGCAGCCGACTATGCCGCGACGCTGGCGCGCTGGCGGATGCTCAAACACGCGGCCAGCCAGACCATCGTCGACAACCACGGCACCATCAGCCATCAGCATGGCGTCGGCAAGGATCACGCGCCGTATCTGCTACGGGAAAAAGGCCCGCTGACGATGCAGACGTTGCAGGCGCTGAGTGAACATTTCGACCCGGAAGGGCGCCTCAACCCGGGCACGCTGTTGCCAGAGTCGCGGCCATGACGGCGGAATGGAACGCGCAGTGGCGCGAGCAGATTCTGCCGACCTTGGCGGATGATATCTGGGACCTGATCGTCATCGGCGGCGGCATCAGCGGCGCCGGGATCGTCCGCGAAGCCGCGCGCCGGGGCTGGCGTTGTCTGCTGCTGGAGCAGCGCGATTTTGCCTGGGGCACCTCCAGCCGATCATCGAAAATGGTCCACGGCGGTTTGCGTTACATCGCCAAGGGCCAGTGGCGCCTGACCCGCGATTCGGTGCGCGAGCGCCAGCGCCTGCTCGACGAAGCGCCGGGGCTGGTCGAGCCGATGAGTTTCATGATGCCGCACTATCGCGGCGGCTTTCCCGGGCCGCGCGTCATGGGCGGCTTGCTCTCGGTGTACGACGCGCTGGCGGGGCGGCGCAACCATCGTTTTCATGACGCCCAGCAACTGCGTTTTCTTGCGCCGGGGGTGAAGGAAAACGGCCTGCTCGGCGGCAGCTGTTTTGTCGATGCGCTGACTGATGATGCGCGGCTGGTGATGCGCGTACTGCGCGAGGCCCGGGCCGATGGCGCGGTGGTGCTCAATGGTGTGCGGGTCACGCAACTGCTGCGTGAAGGCGGGCGGGTGTGCGGGGTTCAGATCGAAGATGGCGAGAGCGGCGCGACGCTGCAATTGCGCTCTGGCGTGCTGGCCGTGGCTACGGGCGCTTGGGCTGAGCGCTTGCGTCCCGTTGAGTCAGCGAAGCAATTGCGACCGTTGCGCGGCAGTCATCTGTTGCTGCCGGGCTGGCGTTTGCCGGTGGCGCAGGCGTTCACTTTTCTACATCAGCGCGATCGGCGCCCGGTGTTCGTGTTTCCGTGGGAGGGCGCGACGGTGGTCGGCACCACGGACCTCGATCACCGCGAAGACCTAGACCACAGCCCGCGCATTTCCAGCGACGAACTCGACTATCTGCTCGCCGCGTGCCAGCAGCAATTTCCCGGCGCCGAAGTGAGCGTCGACGATGTGCTGTCGACCTGGTCAGGCGTGCGTCCGGTGGTCGGCAGCGCGACGGGTGCGCAGCAGGGCAAACCGTCCAACGAGACCCGCGAACATATGCTGTGGCAGGAGACGGGTTGCGTGACTTTGGCCGGCGGCAAACTGACCACATTTCGCCCGCAAGCGATCGAAGTGCTCAAGGCGTGTGCGGTGATGCTCGGGCGTTCTTTTGTCGATGACGGCGCGCCGGTGTTCGCCGCTGTGCCGCCGCTGACAATTGCGGGACTGAGCGGCAATCAATGGCGACGCTTGGCCGGACGTCACGGTCGAGACCTGCCGAGGCTGGCGCAATTGCTCGGCGAACTCGGTCTGGAGACGGTTGGCGCCAGCGATACGTTGTGGGCCGAACTGGCGTTCGCCTGCGAGGCGGAAATGATTATGCACCTGGATGATTTGCTGCTGCGCCGCACCCGTTTGGGCCTGTTGCTGCCGCGCGGTGGTGAATATTATCTGCCTGCAATTCGCACGCTCTGCCAGTCGCGATTGGCCTGGGACGATGAGCGCTGGCAGGCGGAAATCCAGCGCTACCGTTTGCTGTGGCTGCGCGATCACGGCTTGCCGGAGATCACGCCATGAAATACCTGTTAGCCATCGACAACGGCACCCAGAGCGTGCGCGCGTTGCTCTTCGATCTGCAGGGCAATCTGCTCGGCAAAGGCAAAGTCGACTTGCAGGCGTACTACTCGACGCAACCCGGTTGGGCCGAGCAGGATCCGGAATATTACTGGGCGAAACTCGGCGAGGCCTGCCAGCAACTCTGGCAGCAGACCGGCATCGACCATGCGCAGATTGCCGGCGTGTCCCTGACTACCCAGCGCGGCACAGTGATCAACGTGGACGCCAAGGGCAAACCGCTGCGCCCGGCAATTGTCTGGCTCGATCAACGTCAGGCTGAGGTCGAGGGCAGTATCAAAGGGCCGTGGGGCTGGCTGTTCAAAATGGTCGGCGCCCAAGCGACGGTGGATTATTTCCGCGCCCAGGCCGAGGCCAACTGGATCGCCCGGCATCAGCCCGACGTGTGGGCGGCGACCGACAAGTTTCTGCTGCTCTCGGGTTTTCTTACTCATCGCCTGTGCGGACGCTTCGTCGATTCGGTCGGCTGCTGCGTCGGCTATCTGCCCTTCGACTTCAAACGGCTGAAATGGGCGGCGCCGCGCGACTGGAAATGGCAGGCACTGGCGGTGCGCCCCGAGCAGTTGCCGAGCCTGCACAAACCCGGCGAAACCCTCGGCTACATCAGCGCCGAAGCCGCCCGGCACACCGGCATTCCCGAAGGCCTGCCGCTGATTGCCGCCGGCGCCGACAAGGCCTGTGAGGTGATCGGCTCAGGCGTGGTCGATGCGCGCACGGTGTGCCTGTCCTACGGCACCACCGCGACCATCACCAGCACCCGCTCGCGCTACCTGGAAATCGTCCCGCTGATCCCGCCGTACCCCTCGGCCGTGCCCGATCAGTACAACTGCGAAGTGATGATCTATCGCGGCTACTGGATGGTCAGCTGGTTCAAGAACGAATTCGGCCTGCGCGAGATGCAGCAGGCAAAAGAGCAGGGCATCGAGCCGGAGCAACTGTTCGACGCGCTGGTCAACGCGGTGCCGCCGGGTTCGATGGGTCTGATGCTGCAACCGTACTGGTCACCGGGCATCCGCGAACCGGGCGTGGAAGCCAAAGGCGCAATGATCGGCTTCGGCGACGTACACACCCGCGCGCACATCTACCGGGCGATTCTCGAAGGCCTGGCCTACGCGCTGCGCCAGGGCATGGAGAACATCGAGCGACGTTCAAAGGTCTCGATCAAACGCCTGCGCGTCGCCGGCGGCGGCTCACAAAGCGACGCCGCCATGCAACTGACCGCCAACATCTTCGGCCTGCCGGCCGAGCGCCCGCATGTGTATGAAGCGTCCGGGTTGGGGGCGGCGATTTGCTGTGCGGTGGGGTTGGGATTGCATCGGGATTTTCCATCGGCCATTGCGGCGATGACTCGGGTTGGAGCGGTCTTCACACCACAGCCTGAGGCGCAGAAGGTTTATGAGCAGTTGTACAGAGAGGTGTATTTGCGCATGTACCGGCAGCTCAAACCGCTGTACCAAAGCATCCGCAAAATCACCGGGTATCCCGAATAGTCCCGACACCCTAGACCCCTGTGGGAGCGAGCCTGCTCGCGAAGGCGGAGTTTCAGTCAATGATGATCTGAATGATCCACCGCTTTCGCGAGCAGGCTCGCTCCCACAGGGATTTTGCTGTGCGCTCAAAATCCGGTGAGTCACACAAATCCAAATGTGGGAGCGAGCTTGCTCGCGAATGCGCAGTGTCAGGCAACGTCGATTTGATTGACCCACCGCCATCGTGGGCAAGCCCGCTCCCGCAAGGTTTTGCGGTGTGCTCAAAATCCAGCGTGGCACACAAATCCAGTTTGGGAGCGAGCCTGCTCGCGAAGGCGGAGTGTCAGGCACTGTTGATTTGGTTGACCCACCGCCATCGCGGGCAAGCCCGCTCCCACAGGGATTTTCGCTGAGCTCAAAATCCGGTGAGTCACACAAATCCAAATGTGGGGAGCGAGCTTGCTCGCGAATGCGCAGTGTCAGGCAACATGGATTTGATTGACCCACCGCCATCGCGGGCAAGCCCGCTCCCACA